>JBDTHH010000595.1:0-12167 GCA_039937055.1 Ktedonobacteraceae bacterium
GGAGAGAGGGAATTTTTCACAGACCCTTGACAAATTGACGATATATCGTTATAATTAACGATATATCGTAATGTTACGATAGAGCTTAAGTCAGAATACTATGAAGAAGGAGCATATCCTATGTTTGGTAAACGTTTCGCATTTCAAAATGGTTGGGAGGGCGGCTGGACACCTCCCTGGTTACAGGAAGATCGGCCAGAGTTCGGCCCACACTCCTTTGGTCGAGGGCATCATGGCCCAATGGGACCCCGCGGTCCCTTCGGCCCTGGTCCCCGTTTCTTCATGCGTCGGGGACGTGGTCCCTTCGGCCCTGGAGGCCCCTTTGGTCCTGAAGGACCTTTCGGCCCCGGCGGCGAGTCCCGGCGCTTTTTCGGGCGCGGTGATCTGAAATTCGCTCTCTTAGAGCTTCTGCAGGAGCGCCCTATGCATGGCTATGAGATGATGAAAGCGCTTGAGGAGAAGTCCGGCGGGTTTTATACGTCCAGTCCCGGCTCGGTCTATCCTACGCTGCAGATGCTGGAGGATCGTGGCTTCGTTACAGTGCAGGAGGCCGATGGCAAAAAGGTCTACAGCCTCACAGATGCCGGGCGCGCCTTTCTGGCCGATCGACGTAAGACGGAAGAAGAGTTCACCGGACCTCCCTGGATGCATGGCCGTGGCCCCTGGGGCCGTTTCCAGCAGCCGGAGATGCAGGCGCTCAGGGGTGAATTCGGGGAGGTAATGCGCTTGCTTGCCATTGCCGGACGCATGTCCTTCCAGAATCCAGAGCAGCTCCCCCGCCTACGGGCCATTATCGAGCGCGCGCGCAAAGATTTGTCTGACATGATCTATAGCGCGAACTCCGAAGCCGGAACTGCCACCCAGCCAGGCCAGGAGCAGAGCGGAACGCCGACTAATCCATAAACAGGAGAAAGAGGCTATTCTGTATGTGATGAAATTTGATGGGTGGCACTCTCTATCAAATTTCATCACATGGGGTTGCTTATAGCAAAGGTACATGGGAGACTAGGAAATATGACTAAAATCACTATATAATCTTGTGTACAAACGTCAATTGCGGTATACTCTAATCGACGGGAGTCTCCTTACCACTCTGTGGGCGCGGTGGTGGGGATGCAAGATATCCCGTCATATTTTTTTAGCGGTGTAGAGTTTTAGGGACCGTAAGCTACCTCTCTGCTCCATGATGTGTTATACTTGCCAGTGTGCGCAAGTATATGTCGTAGGAGGGGGATATGCTTATACTACCAACATCGGGAAATTACCTCACATCAGAAATCGAGACGGTGCTCTACCGTGCTCAATTGCTTCTCGAAGAAGGTCAACTCGAAGCGGCGCTCGCCATACTCGAAACAGCCCGGCCCAGTGAGGAGAGGCACCAGCAGGAACGGGATTATCTCCTTGGTTGGTGCTATACCCAACAGCAGCGCTGGCACGAGGCTACCCACATTCTCCTATCACTCTGTAAGCAAGAGAATACCAGCGGCAGCGATACAGAAATAAAGCAATCGGGCAAACACTCCAGGCGCGAGCAACTGGCGCGCTCTTTCCTCAGATTGGGGGATGCTGCCGTCAATCTTTCTCGCTATAGTGATGCCTCCCGCCACTACCTTGAGTGTCTTCGGCACCTCCAGCATCTGAAGATGTCATCCGCTGCTCTCCATTATAAAGCGCACTATGGGCAGGGGGTGGCCTGTTTAATGCTCGGACTCTATGAAGCTGCTATGCATCACTATCAAGAGGCCCGCGCTCTCTATACAGCGCATGAAGATGAGGAGGAGCTGGCACATATCTACTATGGGCTGTGCTATACATACAGGTATTCAAAACAATTGATCGATGCGCGCATTGCCGGTGAAAAGGCCCTGGAAATCTACGAGAGAAAAGCGAATCATGCTCTCGCGGGACGCATGCGCAACCTCCTGGGGCGCATCTCCTTCCTGCTCGGTGAATTTACCGAGGCCGCCGACTTCTATAGCCAGGCACTCTCCATCGCTCTCATTGAGCCGAACTTCAACATGATCGCGGCAAATTACATAGCGCTGGCTGACCTGTACCTGGCGGAAGGCCGCGTTGCTGAGGCCAGAGATTGCTGCCAGCGCGCCATCGATGAAGCTGTTCGGATTACGGATGAGCATATACGGGGTCTCACCTACTTCGGCGTGGGCAAAGTGCTGGCGGCCGAGGCCCGTATGCCGGCAAGCGCGTGCGAGATGCGGAGCACATTATTGGAGCGTGCCTGTACCTGGTTTGAGCGGGCCGGCAGATCGCTCTCTCAGACACAGGCCAATGCTGATCTCGCCGAACTCTATGGCCGCTGGGCAGATGTGCTGGAGGACCTGGGCCAGGCCCGCGAAGCCGCCCATTGTTGGCGCCAGGCCTACCTGGCCATCGCCAACACCGGGGGCGCCGGTTGGTCCTGAATCCCCCATACGTGCTATGATTACATAAATTGGTCTGGACAACATTCACTGTAGGGATGGTGTAATGCCTTGCGTCCGGGACCACATATTGTGCATCAATCATACAAAAGGGATACATGATGATTCAACTAGATCAACGGCAGCTTGGTGCCACGGGCATCACTGTGCCGCCGCTTGGCGTTGGGATATGGAGTTGGGGGGAGAAGACGTTCTGGGGCTATGGGAAGACCCACACGTTTAACGATGTCTGGCAGGCGTACGAGACGTGCCTGGATGCCGGGCTTAATTTCTTTGACACGGCCGAGATCTATGGGCGTGGCGAGTCCGAGCGCATTTTGGGTGAGTGTGGCCGCAAAGATGGGCGCCCGGTAATCATTGCCAGCAAATTCGCGCCGCTACCCTGGCGTCTCTCGACGAAAGCGCTGTCACAGGCCCTGGATGCTACTCTGGAGCGCCTGGGCCGCACCTCGATAGACCTCTACCAGGTCCACTGGCCGTACTCGCTGCTGGGCGTCAACGCGCTCATGGACGCGCTGGCTCAGGCGGTGCGCTCTGGTAAGATCCGGGCCGTGGGTGTGAGCAACTACAGCGCCGATCTGATGCGCCAGGCCCATGCGCGTCTCGCGCGCTACGATATCCCGCTGGCCTCCAACCAGGTGCATTACAGTCTCCTGCACCGTCGTCCGGAAGCCAACGGCGTCCTCGATGCCTGCCGCGCCCTGGGCGTCACGCTGATCGCCTACAGTCCGCTGGAGCAAGGCCTGCTGACAGGCAAGTATCGCCTTACGGAGGCTCAACCCCTGGCCATTCCAGGTCCACGCCGCCTCACCCCTGCCTTCAGCAAGGCCCAGCGCCGCCGCATGGAGCCGCTGATGCAAGCGCTGAAAGATAGCGCGGATGCTCACGGCAAGACCATGGGCCAGGTCGCACTCAACTGGCTGCTGACGACCGATACCCTGGTGATCCCCATTCCCGGCGCGAAGAACGCCCGCCAGGCCGGCGAAAACGCGGGCGCCCTCGGCTGGCATCTGACCCAGGAAGAGTACGCGCGGGTAGACCTGGCCTCGCGCCCCTGGTTGCGTTAAATTCGTAGGGGTGATGGCTTGCCCATGCATTGAGACAAAATCACTTTCGAACAGCTTGATGAAGGGGAAATAGACCATGTGTCGTATTGGAGCAGGGCACCCGCAGGCGAGCGAGAAGGGGAGGGCAAGCTGTATCGGCCTTGGAGCAGGGCACCCGATAGAGTAGCAACGCCTGCCCTGGCCTGCGCCCGGCTCCAAGTCCGACGATTCTGAGAGAATGACGTTCAATCTCCGTCTAAGCGCCTAGGGCAATCTCTTTGCATGAGATTGCCCTGTTCCATTTCTCGGCCAGTGTTCTAGCGCATCCCTGCTTCCATTCTCTCCACCGCGTTTTTGGCCTCCTTCAACGAAGCCCCGGTCTGCTCGCGGTAGATCTTGATGGCCTGAATCTTGTGTCCAGCCAGAAGACAGTCCTGTATCTCCGTTGTGAGCTGACTTGTAAGCTGGTTGCTTCCGGGTTCTACGAAAGGGGAGGACGCGGCTAAAGCATTGGTCGCGACCATCCTCTCGATGATGTCTTTGGCTTCCCTCAAGGAGGCTCCTGTGTCTTCGCGAAACAATTTGATGGCTTTGATCTTCTGCTGTGCCTGGAGCAGGCTTTGTAGCTCATCCCGGCGTACCAGGCGCGCATCGAGTTCCGCCAAACGCTCCTCGCGCGAGGGGAGCGCCGCATACGAAATAGAGGCGGCTTTTTTGCCGGGTCGCCACACAATCCAGGCAATAATCGCGATGGCAGCCACGCATACCAATAGAGATATCAGAGTATTCATTCGTTAGCTTCCTTCCTTATTCTCTCGCTAACCCGCGCTCTCACGGCTCTGGTTTGAGGCGAACCAGCATGACGCCAAACCAGAGGACCCAGGCGGCAAAAAGCAGGAAGGCTGGCGTGGTGAGCGGCGCCTGACCTGCTGTGGGCGCGCTGGCAACGCCAACGGCGCTGCCACTGAAGAGCGCCGCCAGGGCCAGGGCCACGTAACCAAACGCTACCCATATTCCAGGCCACAACTTCAGCCCGCTCCTGGCGATCATCGCGCCGAAGAAGAGGCTGGCGATGGCCAGCAGCCCGCCACCGACGGTGTTGGCGGTGATTGCGAATGTGCCGGCGAGCACCGGGAAGCTAGCAGGCGGGGGAGTGGTGGCCGTGACGCCGGTCGCGACAACGACGGTATAGAGCGTGCTTGCCAGCGTACCAATGAGAAAGAAGATGATGCCCAGCAGTCCTCCCCAGGCCGCCAGCACCGCGAAGCCCTTGCCCCGCCAGGCGAATTCCGGCATGCCATCCTGCGTCGCTGTGTCATGATCCGCATTCTCGCTCTCTTCATCCTCTCCCAGCTCGCCATCGCGTGCTTGAGGCTGTTTCTCGGCCTCCGCGTCTTCCTCGCGTCCCAGCACCTCCTGCGCCACAATGATGCGGAAGAGCGTGAAGGGCAGACTGAGCAGCAGCGCGAAGGCGAGCATCTGGAGCAGGCGATAGCCCGCGTACTGCGCGGCGTGGCCGCCAATCCAGAGCAGGTAAGCCCCAAATTGCCCCCCGCTTGCGAGTGGCAGAACGGTGTTGTAGCCCTGGGGAATGAGGGCCAGAAACTGGTAGAGCGGAACTCCTATCAACAGTAGGAGGCCGCCGCTGATATAGTATATGCCGTTCCTGTTGAGCCTGGCTAAAAAATTCCGTTTCATGCCTCTATCCTCTATCTTTCTCGATACTACCATAGCATAATGCTTTCAAGGGGACAACTGCCTCAAGGAAACAATGAATGAGCCGATAGAAAAGAACAGGAGAGTCGATGTAATTTGAGAAAGTGATCTTATATGATACGCTGGCTTCGCATGATGATGGCCTGGTGGTTTAGCGTGACCACTCCTGCCTGTCAGATGCAGGGAGTATCCCTCGCTGAGCGTGAACGCATGCGCAAGCTGCGTCTTCTAAGCTTCATTCTACTATTATCGTTTAGCATGTCTTTGCCTCTTCTTATCATCTATTGTCTGAATCCAAGCATGGGAACAGTGCTTACCGGCATCTATGAGGTAATCACGCTCCTTTCCTTGCGTTTGACGCGTGGCGGTTTCCTGAAAGCTGCCACATATGTGTATCTTTTTGCCTATATAGGTGTAGATATTGGCGGCTTCGTCTCTCTTGCTCCGAACACACTCTTATGGACCTGGCTGCCTATAACGCTGCCTGCCATTATCGCGGGCCTCTTCCTGCCATTCTGGACTCCTTTCGTATTTGCCACGCTAGAGGGTATCGCGGTCACCGTTTTTTTTCTTATAAAGCACCAGTCCAACCCTGGCGCTACATTGCTACCCTTCTCTCTTGTGCCTTCTTTTCTCATCTATACCAATCTCATCATCTATGCCCTGGCAGTCATCGGCGCGGTCTATGCATTTAATCTGGATAAGGCCGTTCTGCTGGCAGACCGTGCCGATGAACTGGCGGAAGCGCATGTGAAGTTGCAGGAGTTGGCGACTACCGATCCAATTACCAACTTGCTCAATCACCGCGCATTGACCGATCGCCTGCTTGACGAGCTAAAACACGCGCAGCAGTTCAACTGGCACCTTGAGTTGATCTTCATCGATATCGACCATTTTAAGCAGGTCAATGATACGTGGGGCCACCAGGCCGGCGATGCTGTCCTGGCGCACGCGGCCTCGCTGCTGCGACAACATATTCCGGAGACGGCATACGTTGGCCGTTATGGAGGCGAGGAGTTTGTGATTGTGTATCTCTACGAGGATGCCAGCCAGGTGGAGAGCCTTGGCGAAGAACTGCGCTTTATCGTAGAGCAATCGCCCGCGTTGTTGCCCAACGGTCACACAATTCCTGTCACGATCAGCATAGGTGTGGCTCACTTTCCTGCTCATGGCACGGATCTTGAAGAGCTGCTGCTGGCCGCCGATACGGCCATGTATTGCGCCAAACGCGCGGGCAGGAATCGTGTCTGCGTGGCATCCGTGAGCGACGCACCAGACCTGGTCCTCATGCATAGATAAGCCAGTTCTCTCTTCTTCTTCTCAAACGTAAGATGTCTCTCTCTTATAGAGAAAATTGGCAGAGCTTGAAAAACAAGCAAACACCGTTATGTATGTAATGACTACCAGCTTATGGTATATTCTGGATAGATTACCCCTTGTCTATGTGCATTTTTTCCACTATAGTAGCTACTGGGAGATAGGGATTTTCATGTGTCAAGAAAGCAAGGAGGTATTTCACTCATGTGTGGCATTGCTGGTATCCTCTTCAAAAATCTGGACGGGCCGATAGGAAAGGTTCTGATCCAGATGCTCGCCGACCTCAACCGGCGTGGACCAGACTCGACAGGGCTGGCCCTGTATAGTCACCTGCCGCAGGGCAACCTTGTCATGCGTATTAAAGTGGTAGAGGAGGCGGGGGACGAAACTAGCGTCTGGGAAGAAAGCATTCTTGAGGTCGCGTGCGAGTTCGGTGTGGTGAAACACAGCAGTCGCGTTGGTCAGTACGTGCGCCTGGTTATGGACTACAGCGGGGAGTATGAGCGCCTAGCTGCCGCGATTGAGGACAGTGGTAGCGGCATCGAAGTGTTCAGCATGGGCCAGTGCCTGGATATTATCAAGCAGATGGGCGGCGCGCGCTCCCTGGACGCGGTGTATGGCATCTCTCATATCTATGGCAGTCATGGTATCTCCCACACGCGCATGGCCACCGAGAGCCGCGTTGATATCAGCCACTCACACCCCTTCTGGGCGCGTCCTTTCCCCGATATCGCCGTTGTCCACAATGGGCATATCACCAACTACCATAAACTGCGCCGCCGCCTGGAAATCAAGGGTCACCACTTCAACACCGAGAACGACTCCGAGGTCATCGCCGTCTATATCGCCGATATGCTTCAGCAGGGCGCCTCGCTCGATGACGCGGTTCGCAGCACCATTGATATCCTGGATGGTACCTTCACCTATCTCGTTGCGACCGCCGACAGCATGGGCTACGCGCGCGACCAGTTTGGCGCCAAACCGCTGATGGTCGCCGAGACAGCGGACTTCGTGGCCCTGGCCTCCGAAGAGGCTGCGCTGCGCAAAGCCTTCCCGTTCGAGCTTGAGGCGCGCGAGGCGCCAGCTCGCGAGTATCGCACCTGGCAGTGTAGTGCCGCCGGTAAGATCGCTGTTCCTGTGCATGCATAGCCGCTCCTGAGGAAAATGCCATGGTTGCAGGGCACCCTATAGGTGTCAATGTAAGAGAGTGCTGGCAGGAAGCGAGCGGCGTACATGTACGCCTATGGGGCACTCCTACATATCATAGAGGGAAACGTCCATGACCGCAGTTCTGGATTGTGCGACACTGACGACGCGCGAGATCAACGTCACGCTCAAGCGGCTAGCGGGCGAGGGGGAGCGCGAGATTCACCTGCTCAACCCCGAAGCGCGCCATAGTCTGGGAGTCGCCATCTTCGATCCCGTGAAGATCGTTGTCGAGGGTACGGCAGGCTATTTCTGTGGCGCGATGGCCGATGGCCCCACATTCCATATCCTGGGAAATACCGGCTGGTCCGTCGGTGAGTGTATGCTCAACGGCGAGATCGTCGTCGAGCGCAACGCTGCCAGCAGCACTGGCGCCTCGATTCGCGGGGGTACCGTGGTGGTGAAAGGGCACGCGGGGGCGCGCACCGGCATCAGTCAGAAGGGCGGCCTGATCGTCATCGGCGGCGATAGCGGCTACATGAGCGGCTTTATGATGCAGCGGGGAACGATGATTATTTGCGGCGATGCCGCCGAGGGGCTGGGAGATTCGATGTATGCCGGCACGATCTACCTGGGCGGCGAGCCGCGCGAACTGGGCAGCGACGCCGTGCTGCAAGAGGTGAGTTCAGAGGACCGCCGCTTCCTTGAAGATACCCTCGCGCGCTACGACCTGAGCGAGAAACGTGCTATCTCTGACTTCAAGAAGATCGGCTCAGGCGGCAAACTACACAATTTCTCCAAAGCCGATTTCGAGATGTGGCGCGTCGCGATGTAGGTGTCCGGTGGCGCGCCCCCAACCTCGCGTAGGGACAGGGCGCAGGCCAGAGGCGCCCTGTCCCTACGCGATCTACGTGCATGGCAAACGGATAAGGTGACAAATAGATAGAGAAAGCAGACATGTTATGACAGGCAACCCGGCTGAGAGGCCTCTTCTTCGTTATGGGCAACTCTGGTCGCCAGAGAGTATGGAAGATGTGCATATCAAAGCCGAGCTTGGACGCTATCGCATTCGCGGCTTCAGCACATTTCGCAAGTTCGTATCGTTCGATGACCTGACCTTCGTACCCTGCACGCTCAGCCGCGTCCCGCTGGAGGGGTATCGCGAGAAGTGCGCGACCGAAACGGTCCTGGGTACGCGTTTCGCCAAAAAACCCATCGTGCTCTCCACGCCGATCACCATCGCGGGCATGAGCTTCGGTGCGCTCTCGCGCAACGCCAAGCAGGCTCTGGGCATGGCGGCGACGCGCCTGGGTATCTCCACGACGACAGGCGACGGTGGTATGCTGCTGGCCGAGCGCGAGGCCTCGAAGCAACTGGTTTACCAGGTGCTGCCCAGTCGCTACGGCTTTGATCCGCACCACCTGCGTATGGCCAACGCGCTTGAGATCGTGATCGGGCAGGGTGCGAAACCCGGCACGGGCGGCGTGCTGCTCGGCCAGAAGGTCTCCCAGGAGATCGCCGAGATGCGCGAACTCCCGCCGGGTGTGGACCAGCGTAGCCCGGTGCGCCACCCCGACTGGACCGGTCCCGATGATATGGTTGCCAAGATCGAGGAGCTGCGCGAGGCCATGGACTGGGAGATCCCCATCTACGTCAAAATCGGGGCCTCGCGCGTGGCCGACGATGTGAAGCTGGCCGTGAAGGCCGGCTGCGATGTGATCGTGCTGGATGGCGCTGAGGGCGGCACGGCGGCCTCTCCCGATATCCTGATGGATCACACCGGCATCCCCACGCTGGCGGCGGTCGTCGAGGCCAGGCACGCGCTGCAAGAGATCGGCATGGATGGCGTGGTGCAACTGGTTATCTCCGGTGGCATCCATGGCGGTGTGGACGCGGCGAAGGCCCTGGCCCTGGGCGCTGACGCCGTCTCTATCGGGACCGCCGCGCTGATCGCGCTGAACTGCAATCGCCCGCTGTACGTTGAGGACTATCACGCGCTGGGTACCGAGCCGTACGCCTGCCACCACTGTCACACGGGTCGCTGTCCCGTGGGCATCACCACGCAGGACCCCGAACTGGTGAAGCGCCTGCCCGTTGACGAGGCCAGTGACCGCGTGGTGAACTTCATCAACTCCATGACGATGGAGATCCAGATGCTGGCGCGTGCCTGCGGCAAGAACAACGTCCATGACCTGGAACCCGAAGACCTGCGCGCCCTGACGCTGGAGGCCTCGTTCATCACTGGCATCCCGGTGGTCGGCACAAACCTGGCCTTCGGTCGCCCCGACCTCTGGTCCCAGCCATCGTAGGGGCCCGATTTATGACTCTGTTGGGAAGATTGTAGGACACATTAAGTATGCTTGCTTGCTTATTGATAAAAAGAGACATCGCGAGACCTCCTGGAAGGGAGCTCGAGAACAGGATCATTGGAGCCAACTATATGGAAAGAAATTTTATGCAGCCAGATCTCCATACTCGCAACCGTGCCTCCTGGAACGCGGCCACCGTGGCGCACAATAGCCACAAGAGCGACCAGGCCAGATTCTTTCGTGAGGGTGGAAGCACTCTACGCCCTGAAGAGGTAGAGCTGCTTGGTGATGTCAAAGGTCGCACCCTGGTGCATCTGCTTTGCAACTCCGGGCAGGACACGCTCTCGCTCGCGGCCCATCTGGGGGCCGTTGTGACTGGGGTGGATATCAGCGATGAGGCGATTGCTTTCGCTCAGCAATTGTCCCTCGACTCCCGCATCCCTGCTACATTTGAGCAGGCTGACGTCTTCGACTGGTTGGAGAAGGCGCATGAACATCACAGGCAATTTGACATCGTTTTTAGTTCCTATGGCGTTGTGCATTGGCTCTCCGACCTCCCCCTCTGGGCACAGGGAATAGCCGCTGTCCTGAAGCCGGGGGGCCGCTTTGTGCTGGTGGATTTTCACTCGCTTGAACGGATCTTTGACCGCAATCTGCAGTTTGTGGATGCCTACTTTCCCACGGAGCGGATCACTAACCTCGAAGAAGGTGTGATCGATTACATCACTCGCTCGCCGGGGAAGGTAACTCCCTTCGCCTATGAAACCGGTGTCGAGAACTTTCGGAATCCCCACCAGGCCCATACGTTCCTCTGGACGCTTGGCGAGGTCCTAACAGCGATTGGACAGGCCGGACTCTGTCTCAAGAGACTGCACGAGTATCCCCACAGCATCGCTATGCGCTTTCGTCCCATGCGCGAGATCCCCGGGTATCGCACGATGCCACTAGAAGGTCTACCTTTGGTCCCCTTGCTTTTTGGTCTCCAGGCAGAGAAACCCTGAATGGCATTCACCCTGCTTTCTTTTGAGATGGGTGAGCTGCTATTTCTGCGCAACATTCAAGGCATTTACCATCTGCGACTCTTATATAAGCTTGCTTCTTTATTCCTATTCTTCTTTAAAAAAGGTTTATCTCTGCTAAAATAGACTGTGAATATTTTTCTTCTTAAAGGTGAAAGGCAGTCTATATATGTCGATTAATATCAGCGTTGCGCCCACTCCTGTTCTCCATACCCCATTGATATCCCCCCCAAAACACGCCTTTTTGGCGAAAACCCTCCCCATGCTCCTGCTTGGTACACTGATCCTTATAGCCGTTACCACTGTCTTTTCTCAGGCCTCGACATATGGTATCACCAATGATGAGGCGCTCCAGGCTCAATATGGCCACTACGCCCTCAAATGGTATGAGTCACTGGGCAAAGATCGGAGCATGTTTCGCTATCCAAAAGATATGTATATGCCTCAACATGGCGTGATTTTCGAGGTGGTGGTGGCTGTTGGAGAAAAGCTGACCGGCAACCAGTGGGGGACACGCGCCATCATCTGTGGGCTTGCCGGTGTGGCCGGCGTCATTGCGATTGCCCTGTGCGGACTGGAGTTAAGCGGCTGGTGGCTGGCCTTGGTGGCGGGACTCTGTCTCTGGCTGTTTCCGCGTTTTTATGGATCGATCTACAATAACTCTAAAGACATGCCTTTTTTGTGCGCCTCGCTGTTTGTTCTCTGGGCTGTGATCTTGCTGCAAAAGCAATGGGCGGAACCGGAGAAATTGCTCAGAAATACCATTCTGCTTGGTTTCCTGATCGGGCTGGCCGCCTCGATCCGTGTGACGGCGCTTATGTGGTATGGGGTTCTCATCTGTATCCAGGCGCTCTGGTGGCTGCAAAATGGACGCCAAACCATGCGGGATCACACACTACTTTCCGCGCTGGCGAAGCACGTTGGGGCGCTTGTGATGGTTAGCTGTGTTTCGCTACTGACGATGATGGCGCTCTGGCCCTACATCCTGCTTAATCCGCTACCCCATCTTTATGATGCCATTGTGGTGCTGGCCAAATATCCCTGGGATGGGATCGTGACCTTTGCTGGCCATGCCTATCACCCTTACGCCTTGCCTTACACGTATGTCCCTGGATGGCTTGTGGTTAGTTCTCCGCCGGCGATTATTTTCTGTGCCGCTCTTGGCATTATTGC
>JBDTHH010000596.1:0-3394 GCA_039937055.1 Ktedonobacteraceae bacterium
GAGTGTGATCCGTATTTATGGGGCATGTCATGCGACAATCACCCGGATGGCCATCGCTGGATGACTCACCGGCAGCCGATCTCTACCGGAGTCACGCGCCAGTTATTTTTAGCTACCTGCGACTTCATGTACCTTCATATGAAGATGCCGAAGATCTGCTGGTGGAGGTCTTTCTGGCCGCATTTGAGCATGGGAAGGTGTTTGAGTTGCGCGAGCGTGAGCAAATTGCCTGGCTCCAGCGGGTCGCGCGTAACAAGATGATCGATCTGTACCGTCGCGCCAGCCACCGGCAGGCGCTGGATATCGAACAGGTGGCTGAGCTGCTCTACGATGACGAGGAACAGGGTCCCGAACGCGTTGTCTTGCGTCACGAGGAGTATGCCCGGCTGCGTGCATCCCTCAAGACATTGCCGGCAATGCAGCAAGAAGTGTTGCGCCTGCGTTTCGCCGAGGGACTTAGATCCGCTGAGATTGCCACTATCGTTGGCCGGGGCGACAGCGCGGTGCGCATGATGCTCTCACGCGCCCTGAATATGCTGCGCACCATCTACGAGCAACGCTAAGGAGAGAGGCGGCACCGGGTATGGCAAGGAACGATGATATGTTCACTCCTGAAACAGTCGATGAGCAGATTGAAGATATGCTGCGCGACCTCCGTACACAACACAGACAGCAGCGCCAGGCTCCGGCCCTGGATATGGCCCGCGACCTCTCCAGGGCATACCAGAGCAGCGAAGAGGCGGAGACACGCGCCCTGGAGCATGGCTGGCAGCGTCTCAGGCAGGCACAGCGCGATAGCCGTCTCCTTGACCAGCAAAGAGAGGGCCTGGGTTCTCCTGGCAGTCTAAGCTTTCCACCGGTTGGCGTACAGTATATAGGCCGCGCTGTCTCTGTTCCTGTCAGGCCGCGCACGCTTCAATACCGCCTGGGCATCGTGGCGATACTGGCTATGCTTGTGCTGCTGACTGGTAGCCTGGCTATGCTCCTGAACGCGATCCGCCAGCCCCAGCCCCAACCCCTGGCGCCGGTGCTATCCCAGTCTGGTGTGTATATCGTCGATTTTGATGTGGTCTACAAACTCGACATCAAGACGGGGGCTGAGCGCTGGCATCACCGACTGGACAGCGATGGACAAAAGCTCTACATGGTGGGTGGCAACCTCTATGTCGGTACACGCACCGGGATAGAGGCGCTCAATACAACGAATGGCACGCTGCGCTGGCAGCGGACAATGCAAGGATCGGGGCGTCTCTGGGTGAGCGATGGCTTCATCTATGTTGAAGACGGTGCGCAGAATGTACAGACCGGGTATGAGAACCTGTACAGACTTAATCCAAGCAATGGCACACCCCTCTGGAGCCATGCACACATGGGTGCATTTATGGTGGGGGCAGCTCACGGGTTAGTGTATTTTAAGTCGACTAGAAATGTGCTCTCCGCGCTTGACGCTACCAGCGGGCAGCTACGCTGGCAGAAGCAGGAGACCGGAACCTTCAACTGGCAAAACGAGCTATTTTCTATAGTGCTTGTGGGGAACACGATCTACGATGACTCGGCAAATACGCTCTATGCCCTCAACGCGATTGATGGCTCTATACGCTGGCAGAAGCTGGGCAAACAGGGGCAGATGATGGGGATACTAACAGCTACGGATGACGCCATTTATGTCACTATGTCCACACCCTACACACCCTCCAATCCCGACGCGTCGACTAATCCGTATATTTCCGCCTATAGTGCTCAGACTGGCGCACCCCTGTGGACTTCCGATAAAGGAGATATTCTTTACTTCGATGTCAAACCAACAGGCGGCGTGGTTTTTGTCAATGCCAGGCATTCCCATACTGTGAGTATCAACGCACTTAATAGCCAGAATGGGAAGGTGCATTGGTCCTATAATACAGGCCATTGTAGTGCTGTTAACACCTGCCCAGAGACGAGCGGCCCCTTGACTGCTGCGGACGGCATCCTCTACATTTTGCATACAACGGATACCAATCACGAAGAACTGTTAGCCCTTGATGTCACGACAGGGGCAACACGTTGGAGTCGGCCGGTGAAGTATGGCTTCTCTGACTTCTCGCCCACAGTGAGCAACGGTATGCTCTACCTTGCTGAGCAATTGCCCAATACATTATCGGGAAACATACTGCATACATACAGAGTCACCGATGGCTCAGAGCGCTGGACCCGCCAGTTCGGCCTGCGTCCGATGGGAGGGGATAGGTTAAGCAGCAATGCAATGGTTATCGTTCCGTGATGAACCTCCAGGGAAAGAACGTATTATATGCTATCAATTCATCTATGAAGCAGTTAAGAAGAAAAAATGGAGGAGATCACTCATGCGAGCGCGCTCGTTTGCTATACCGATAGTCCTGATCCTCTTCCTGGCCGTGTTTGTGTTCACAGCCATTGCCTGTTCACCCATTGAATCGCGTTTCCTGGGGTACCTGGGTCTGGCAGCGACTCCCGTACCGCCCACAGCAACACCCACGGCAACACCCACGCCATCACCCACGCCTCTGCCACCAACCGCCACGCCCACGCCCAATCCCGACACTCCGCCCGCCGTTGACGCCCAGGCGGTGTATCTCAGCGATATGGACAGCGGCCGCGTCTTAGATAGCATGCATGCCACCACGCCACTGCCGATGGCCAGCACGACCAAAATCATGACCGCCATCGTGGCGATACAGTCAGGCAACCTGGACCAGATCGTGACGATCCACCAGGATGCCGTCGACAGGGTGAACGTGGATGGCGGAAGCAGCGCGCAACTGGTGGTTGGCGATCAGTTGACCTTGCGCACGCTGCTGTATGGCCTGCTGATCCCATCAGGGGCAGATGCCGCCGTAGCAATTGCCGATGCTGTAGCAGGCTCGCCGCAGGCGTTTGTGCGCAGAATGAATGCCGAAGCCGCGCGTTTGGGCCTGTCCCACACGCATTTTAGCACTGTCGATGGGCTGACCTCTCTTTCCCAGGAACACTATACTACAGCGGTCGATTTCACGCGCCTGGGGCGCTACGCGATGACCTATGCCCTCTTCACGCAGATCGTCAAACTGCAAGCGTATACGGTCCCTCCCACGCTGTCACATCACTCCTACGACTGGCAGACCACCAATACCCTGCTGGCGACGTACCCAGGCATGATCGGCATCAAGACGGGCTCCACCAGCCAGGCCGGTTGGTGCCTGGTCTTTGCCGCCGTTCAAAACGGCCACCGCCTGATCGGCACCATCCTGGGCAGTCCCGGCTCGGATCAGCGCGACCAGGATGTAGCGAGCTTGCTCGATTGGGGCTTCGCCTATCAGGCGCGCCATCATCTATAATGACAAGCCAAGCCGTCGCTGGTGTCTCCGTAGCGCGTGGCTTGCCTCGCCGTCCTGGTGGT
>JBDTHH010000597.1:0-6742 GCA_039937055.1 Ktedonobacteraceae bacterium
TCTAATGGGATCGGAAAGGGGCATGAGTGTTCTCCTGAGCAAGATGATGCTTTGGTTAGCTTCTATCTTCCTGCAAGAAGGCCTCATTCCCTCTATCTTTCCCCAAATTGTACAAAGTCAAGCTGAGAAGATAGGGAAAAAAGGAGAAGATGTATGTCAGAAGTATCTGAGAGCACTGCCATCAAGGGACCCGTTTTGCATCACATTAATTTGAAGACCAGGCATCTCCAGGAAATGATTGACTGGTACGCTATTGTGGTAAGTATGAAGCCGGCCTACCAGTTTTCAGGTGGGGCCTGGCTTACCAATGATGCGGCCAATCACCGTCTCGCGCTCCTCACCTCGCCACAGTTGAGCGAGGATCCAGATAAGATCATGCACACAGGTATGCATCATAGTGCCTTCGAATATGCCACGATTGATGATCTGCTGGATACCTATGTGCGTCTGAAGGATCTGGGCATTGAGCCACATGCCTGCCTGGATCACGGCATGACCACCTCGTTCTACTACGTCGACCCCGATGGGAACAGTGTAGAACTACAGGTTGATAACTTTGGGAATTGGGATGAGTCGAGCGAGTGGATGCGAACTTCGCCACAGTTCGCTGCTAATCCTATTGGCATGCCTATCAATCCTGATCAAATGGTTGAAGCTCGTAAAGCAGGAGCCTCATTTGCAGATATCCATCAGCGTGCCTATGCTGGTGAGTTTCAACCTGGTACTCCATTGGATCTGCGCGTGCCACTCGGTGATCCACGTTCTCCATTATAGTTTCTGACCGCGTTTGAGGGTGCAATGATTTTCAGGCTGCTAAAGAGGTTCTCTCTCGCAGCGAACAAGACAAGGAGTGCAACGATGCAAGACGAAATGTTCGATGCTGTGATCGTCGGTTATGGTCCTGTGGGACAAATGGCGGCGATCCTACTGGGGCAGATGGGGCACCGCGTCAGTATCTTCGAGCGCTGGCCACACATATATGCTCTCCCACGAGCAGTGCATTACGACGACGAGATTGCCCGCATCTTCCAACTGGCAGGAGTGACCGACCAGGTGCTGAAAGTAGCTGAGCCGGTGCCAGACGCCTATGAGTGGCGCAATAAGGACGGTGAGGCATTGCTGCGCCTGGATTGGTCAGTACGAGGACTCTCAGGCTGGCCAGTCGCGAACTTTTTCGCTCAACCGGAATTGCAGGCAGTATTCGACGAGAGGCTGAAGTCGCTGCCGACGGTCGAGGTGAATCAGGGCTGGGAGGTACAGGAGATTGCGGAGCAGAACAACTCTGTCGAAGTGACGGCAGCACAGGGGCATGTTGGGCAAGCTGACGAGTGGGTAGTAGGGAAGACCAAAAAAACCGTGCGAGCACGTTACCTCATTGGTGCCGACGGTGCGAACAGTAGGGTGCGTCAACATATGGACACGGAAGTTACTGATCTGGGCTTCGCCTTCGACTGGCTCATTCTGGATGTGATTCCACATGAGCGACGAGAGTGGAAACCAATGAACTGGCAGTTATGTGATCCGGTGCGCCCAACCACGATTGTTGGAGGCGGCCCTGGTCGCCGGCGGTGGGAGTTCATGCGACTGCCTGGAGAGAGCATCGAGGAACTGAACACTGCCGAAACCGCGTGGCGGTTGCTTGAGCCATGGGGAATAACGCCAGACAATGCCACGCTTGAGCGGCATGTGGTGTATCGGTTTTCTGCTCGCTGGGCAGACTCGTGGCGGCAGGGACGGCTGTTGCTGGCAGGAGATGCTGCCCACCTTATGCCGCCATTTGCTGGCCAGGGCATGTGTTCGGGATTGCGAGATGCCATAAATCTGGCGTGGAAACTGGACCTGGTGCTTTCCGAAAAGGCGTCTGATGCCATTCTAGACACATATGAGTCCGAGCGTCTCTTGAATGTGCGTCAGTTCATCGACTTTTCCGTTGAACTTGGTAGCATTATCTGTATCACCGATCCGCAGGCTGCTGCTGAACGGGACAGGCGCATGATTAAAGTGCAGGAGGATCAGACTGCGCCGCCGCCGATTCCGAATCCACCTCACAAACTTGGGCCTGGTATCTTGCGTACGGACGACCCACATGCTGGCGTGCTGTTCATCCAGGGGCAGGTCGAATATACAGGCAAGCATGGACGCTTTGACGACGTGGTTGGCCCAGGCTTTTGTCTGCTGGCGCGGGGAGAACTGGCGCACATACTGCGAGAAGGGCAAAGGGAGTTTCTCGAGGCAATCGGTACACATGTCCTGCACCTGGCTGAGAGCGAGACGACGGGCAGTGACACCTTCGTAGACCTTGAGGGACGCTACAGCGGCTGGTTTGAGCAGAATGACTGTGAAGCAGTACTCATGCGGCCAGACTTCTACGTGTTTGGTGCAGTGAGGAGAATGGAGGAGATACCCGATCTGGTGGCGGACTTGCAGGCACAGCTCGCTATGGTCTTCAGAACAGGTGGAAAGTAGTATCGTCTGTCGCATACCAGCGTGCCAATTCCATCATCATGTAACTCACCTCTTCCCATTGCTTGCATCTCTCAACAGAAATCTCGCAGACGAAGTCCGATTTTTCTTGGACCTCTTGTCGCTTTGTTCAGGATATGACATACCTGGATGACATCGGTGATCAAAGACCTCCTGCTTGCTTCTTTTTGGTACTGCAAGTATAAGTCAGGCGGTCTGTGTTTTCACCCCTTTTTCTTCATTGAACACCCGGTTCTCAAAATTCGGGGTAATTCATGGGTTATACGTAGCTGACCTTTGCCTCAGCCGCCTCTTCGCGTTTGCGGCGAGGCGCTTTAGCGGGTGGTTTGCACGGTTCGCGCCGGGCCATGCGCGCGGGGAGATAGGGTTCCATCGCGTGCAGGGTGTTGAGGTACACTTGCTGCTGCTCGTGGATAATGCGCTCGGGTCCCAGGTCCCACCATTCGCGCGGCGTGAAGTAGGCGGAGACCTCGGCCTCCGGTCCGCTGCGCCCGAACCACTGGATCAGGTGCAGGTTGTCGGATTGCGCCAGCCAGATGGCGAGATCGAGCAGGTCGGGGTTCTCGGTCAATCTGGCCATACCGTAGACATGACTCATGAGTTGCAGGATGTGCTGCTGCGCGCTGTTGCCCAGGAAGAACTCCATGCCGCCGCTGCCGGCCCACGTGGTGGGGTAGATCGGCAGGGGCAGATGGTGTGTGGAGGCGGGCGCGCCAAACCTGGCGATCACCTCGCTCGGAGTGAGGGTCTGGACCCCCTGCTGCGCGAGTTCGCCGGGCAGGGCGCGCATGAACTCGAAGATGCCGCTGTCCTGGCGGTGATGCTCGCCGAAGGTCTCGAAATCCCAGCCAAGAAACACGAAATCCCCGCGTGTGCGCGCGATCCAGTCGGCGTAGGTGCTGGCATAGAGCGGGAAGCCGGACCAGCCGGTATTTGAGAAGCGGTAGCCAACGTCGTCGCTGAGTTCCAGGTGGCGAGTAAATAGGTACGGAGCCTTCTCGTAGGCGCTCGTAGCCAGCGATTTCGAGGAGGCGCGCCTGCCCTGGCCCGCAACAGGGGGCTGTTTGGACTCGCTGGGACACGCATATGGCCCATCGTCGCCATAGGTGTACAGGTGGGTACTCTCGCGCCATTCCATGACCCAGGGGCGTCCATCCATCACCGCGCCCTTGAAGCCGGCGCTATCCAGGGCATTGTAGAGCGTGGCCGACATGCACATCTCGGTGGTGTCGGTGACCGTGGGGCGTTTGCCGAAGATGCGCTCAATCTCAGCGGCCATCCAGCGCATACGCGTGACAAAGGCCGGCAGGTCGAGCAGGAACAGGAAGCTATGATATGGCTCGACACCGATGATCTCAACGTGCTCTTCGGCCACCAGTTCGCGGAAGAGGTTCAGCAGGTCGGGGTCCCAGGTCTCGGCCTGGCGCAGGAACGAGAGCGAGAAGCCAATGGAGAGATGCAGGCCCTGGCGTACAAGTTCCAGGAACATGCGCGCGGCGGGATAGTAGCTATAGTGGGCCACCTTGCGGAAGTAGCGCTCGTTCATGCGCTCATCGAACAGGCAGCGAACAATGTCCTCAGTAGAGGCGCCGCGTGGGATCGGCTGCGCGGGCAGCTTCAGACGCCGCGGCTGATGCACCACGGTATAGATTGCCAGATCTGCAACCATGACAGATTCCTCTCACTCAAGTCAGCACAATGTCTTGCTTCCGTGCGAGAAATTCTAGCTTCCCTACAAGGTTTTCGATTACCTGATCCCACAGAAATTGCTCGGCGGTGCGAAACCCGGCGCAGCGAATGCGCTCCTGCTCGTCCGGGTGGCGTCCCAGGTACAGCAGGTATCCCACGATCTCGTCGGAGTCATCGGTTTCGGTGACAATGGCATTCTCGAAGGAGATGGCGTAGTCCTCGCCGGTACTGCCGGTGACGGCGATGCCCCTGGCCGCCATGACTTCCAGGGCCACGAGGCCGAAGGGTTCGTGGCCACTATTGGCCAGGGTGGCGTCCGCCGCGCTGTAGATGCTACGCACGAACTCTTCGGGGAGGAAGAAGCGCAGGTTGTACACATCGGCGGGACCGGCACCGGCGATAGCCTCAATGCACTGCTCTACGGTTGGCCGCTGGGCCGTCACGTCGCGAACCGTCAGCCCGATATTATAGGCATGGCGCAGCACATCGGCCCCGTGTGGTTCGATGCCGCCGCGTACAAAGAGCGTCACCGGGTGTCCGCTATGCTTGAGGCGCGCGACGGCCTCTATAGCCATCATCCAGCGTTTATCGGGATCGAAGCGGCCGATCTTAAAGAGGAAGAGGCGGCGGGGGTCCCCCTGGCGCGCGATGTCGCGCAGGCGCTTCCCCACATCGGGATCAACCGGGTTCAGGTGGCGGGCCGGGATGCCGTTGGGGATCACCAGGGGATTGACGCCCAGCTCCCACATCTTATGCTTCATATACTTGCTGACGGTGCAGAGCGTCGTCACAAAGTTGAGGCGCCCCCAGTTGATGCGATGCAGCGACATCAGACTATTGAGGTTCCAGAGCATCAGGACCTGGCGGCGCACGCCAAACCAGTTCAGCAGATCGGAGGTGCGACACATCGCTTCGGCCGTATGCCAGTCCTCGCCCAGGATGACCACCATCTTGCCATCGGCCGCCGCCGGGCGCACGATCTCTTCATAAATATGGTAGGGCACACTCTCATTGTAGTCGTAGAGTTTCTGCTCCTCCCCATCGTACACACCGTGGGGATAGTACTTGCTGACCCACTGCGACCAGCGCTTGAGTAGCAGACGGCCGTCGACGCGCTGTTCGATGGCGGGCTTGTGGGGATCACCAATAAAGATCAGGTGTGTGGTATAGCCCTGAGTTGCCAGTGCCTCGCTCAGCTCGGTCACGCGGGTCCCCAGACCGCCAGCGGTGGAGTACACATCGGGTCCCTCAAAGCAGAGCAAGACAAAAAGCGTATTATCGGGCGATATAGCTCCCTCTTGTTCAATCATGATAAGGTTGTCCTTGTAATTGTAGTGTTCTGTTGCTATGCATGATGCGGGCATAGGTGCGTACAGGTCTCAGTGTATTGCGCATAGGTGGCGGGAATCCTACATCGGTGGAGGTCCGCATCCTTGCAAGTGATTACTGGCTGTACCAGGCCGAATGGCTGAAAAATATGACCCGCTCACGTTTAGTATAGCACGCTATCCAGTAGCGTGGATTTCCAGCGCGCAGTATAGCATATCCCAGGACTGCGATCATTGCCAATCAAGCACCAACCGCGTCCATCGCTTGAGAATGACGATTTCTTGCACTGCTGGCAGGTAAGCGCTCTGCAGCGGGTAGGCGCGGATGCTGAGTCCGCCTGGAAATGGTTGTGCAGGCGGTTGCCCACTAGCCTGCCAGGCGTGTATCTGCTCAATGAGGTGCTGCGCGAGTGTGTCGTTCGTACCAAAGCTGCGGATAGACAGATCAAAGGGGAGGTCATTGACAGGCTCGCCCATGGTATAGGCATGATCGAGGGGGCATGTGAATAGACAGAGGCTGGCCGGTCCCAGCAGACCAAGCGTGCCTGAGGACTTGCCGGGTGTGCTGAAGAGTGGCGGGAAGAACGGCTCTCCCTGCTCCTGCGCTCTCCGCATTGTGATCAGGTTGCAGAAACCCGACTCGTGGAGCGAGAGCCATAAGCTACAGTGCCAGATGTCCCGGTGCGTCACGCGCAGTCCGGTCGCGATATCCTGGTAGGGGCTATGCAGCAGGCGGTATGTGGCTTCGGCGTCAACCAGGGCGCGCTCCTCGATAGTTAGCCAGAGATCGTGCTCGGGGCTAAGGAACACGCGAGCATCGGGCGCGGCAAACGAGCCACGCAAATGCAGAAAACGACATACCTTGATGGAGGTGCTGGTGAGATGGTCGCCGGTCTTCTCAAAGACGACCGAGACCTGCGGCCCCCCCAGGGCGCGGGGCAAGATTGTCAGCGGGAGCAGGAGCCGCCCGCCCGGTCTCAGTTGCGCATACCAGGCCGGGGCGATATCCCAGGCGCGCGCCGTCAGGATGATGCGGTCGTAGGGCACCGCTGCCGGGTAGCCGAGACCGCCATCGCCGCAGACAACCTGCACGCGCTCAAAACCTGCTGTCGCCAGGTGCGCGCGCGCATCCCTCACCAGGTCTTCGTCGATATCAACCGTCACGACGCTGCCCTCTTCGCCGACAATATACGCCATCAGGGCCGCGTTATAGCCGCTGCCGGCCCCGATCTCCAGCACAG
>JBDTHH010000598.1:0-3545 GCA_039937055.1 Ktedonobacteraceae bacterium
CACCTCTTTACCACTATGCGATAATAATGAAAATTCTCTCGCATAGTAGCGAAGCAAAGAAAGAGCATATCGTGTCAACACCTGTTCATTATCCAACCACCAGCTTAAAGCCCCATCGTGAGGAACCCTTGCTGGCCGGGCACCTCTGGGTTTTCTCCGGCGCTTTACAGCAGAAGCCGCGCTGGATTGAGTCTGGCGGACTGATCGATGTCAAGTCCGCCACAGGCCAGTTTGTGGCGCGCGGTTACTATAATCCCCGCACAGATATTGCCATTCGCATCCTAACCACCAACATCAATGAGGGCATCGACGCCGATTTCTTGCGCGGTCGCGTGCGCAGCGCGCTAGCCTTGCGGCGCGTCTTCGAGCCAGCGCACACGAACGTCTACCGCCTGGTCCACTCCGAGGGCGATGGCCTGCCCGGACTGATTGTGGACCGTTTCGCGGATATCCTGGTTGTCCAGGTCCACACCCTGGGCATGCAGCAATTGCTCCCTTCGCTTGTCGATATTTTGTTGGAGGAGAGCGGTGCGACCGGGCTGTTGTTGCGCAATGATAGCCAGGCGCGCCTGCGTGAGGGTCTGGAGGTAGAGGAGCCGCGTGTGCTGGCCGGTGAGGTGCCGGAGCAGGTGGCGGTGCTAGAAAATGGCATCCACTTCCTGGTTGATCCCTGGCATGGTCAGAAGACGGGTTTCTTTATCGACCAGCGCGACAAACGTGCCGCGCTGCGCAAGTATGCTCGCGGCCAGCGCGTCTTGAACTGCTTCAGCTATACCGGCGGCTTCTCCGTGTATGCTGCTTTGACTGATAGCGAAACGCGCGTCACCAGCGTAGATAGCTCGGCCCCGGCCATCGAAGCCGCGCGCCAGCATTTCATCCTCAACGGCCTTGATCCCGCGCAGCACAAATTTCATATAGCCGATGTCTTTGATTACCTCACGCAGGCGCGGGAGGCGGGTGAGCAGTTCGACGTAGTTGTGCTCGATCCACCCGCCTTTGCGAAGACACAGGACGCGCGCCCCCAGGCATTGAAGGCCTATCGCCGCCTGAACGGTCTGGGCATGAGCGTGCTGCGACCAGGGGGCATCCTGCTCTCCTGTTCTTGCACCAGTTCCGTGGGTATGGATGACCTGCTGGGCGTGCTGGCGAACGCCGCCGGCTCCCGCTATCGTCCCGTGCAACTCCTGGAGGTCTATACCCACGGCGTCGATCATCCCACCAACCTGGCTATGCCGGAGACGAACTACCTGAAGGCCGTCTTCTGCCGCACCCAGGGAGGGGTCTCGCCAGCCTGATGAAGAACGCTATTTTCCCTTAAACTCTGGCTTGCGCTTCTGCGCGAAGGCCGTTGGTCCCTCGCGCGCATCTTCAGTGCCAAGCAGGCCTCTAAATAGGCGTTGCTCCAGCTTCAGCCCTTCGTCAAGGGGCAGGTTCAAACCCTGGAGCATGGCCTGTTTGGCCGCGCGCAGCGCCAGCGGGCCGCGTTCGAGCAGCGTTGCCGTCCAGCGCTCAACCTCGTTCATCAATTCGGCCTGGGGCACGACTTTGTTGAGCAGCCCGATGCGATAAGCCTCTTCGGCGCTGATCGGTTCGGCCAGCAAGATGATCTCCATGGCTTTGGCGATGGGGATGGCGCGCGGCAGGCGCTGTGTGCCCCCGGCTCCGGGGATAATGCCCCAGCGCACCTCGGTCAGCCCGAAGACGGCATTCTCAGAGGCAATGCGCAGGTCGCAGGACAGCATGATCTCGAAGCCGCCGGCGAAGCACTGTCCGTTCACCGCCGCGATCATCGGCTTCCAGCACTCGAAGCCCCGCGTGACCCCGCCGAAGCCGCCGTCGTCTCGCTGCTCCCCGCTGCGGGCCGAGCCGGTCAGCATCGGGATCAGCGACTTCAGATCGGCCCCGGAGCAGAAGGCCTTATCGCCCGCCCCCGTGATGACCGCGATCCAGAGACCGTCATCGTCGCGGAAATCCCGCCACGCCTCCTGCAACTCCTGCGATGTTTCCAGGTCGATAGCGTTGCGCGCCTCCGGCCGGTTGATGGTGATATAGGCGACGCGGTTGCGCTTTTCGTAGAGAATGCCCATGCGAGTGCCGCTCCTTCTGTCAAATTGCCTGCCTGGTTCCATGAAGCGGAACCAGGATGCCATGTTAGTAGCAGTGTAGCACGCAGCAATCAGGCATAACAAGATGCGTCATGCTTCTTTATACCGCTTGAAGAGAGGTCAGCCTGCTATCCCTGTTCTTGTCCTCAGCGCTCGGCCCACTCCTGCCCTTGTGCGCATCTGTGATATGATAAGAGGAGTCGCCGGTAGTTATTTTGTACTGAGCACGGTTCCTGGTATATTTCATGTGGGAGAAAGGTAACCTCGGGTATGGATTTTTCTGGATCACAAACCATTGCTGCGCCCATCGAGACGGTATGGGCTTACCTGGTGGATGTCAACAAGGTAGCGGCCTGCGCACCTGGCTTCCAGAGCCTGGAAGAGCTGGGCGAAGAACATTGGAAGGCGGTGGTGAGCGTCGGTGTGGGTGCCGTGAAAGCCAAGTTTACGCTCGATGTTACGCGGCCGGAGATGCACGAGCCTGATCACATGGTGGTCAAGGGCCGGGGCAAGGCTCCTGGTAGCGCTGTGGAGCTGGCGGGTGATATGCTGCTTACCGACCTTGAGGGCACGCAGACGCGCATGGACTGGCAGGCCAAAGTGGTTGTCAGCGGCACCATTGCCAGCGTGGGTGCGCGCCTCATGCAGGGCACAGCCGAGAAGCTGACCGGACAGTTTTTTACTTGCCTCAAGACAAAGCTGCACGCGCCTGACGCGAATGGAGGTTAGACTTCATGGAGAGCGCTGTTGAACGCTGG
Source organism: Ktedonobacteraceae bacterium (assembly GCA_039937055.1). Taxonomy (GTDB): domain Bacteria; phylum Chloroflexota; class Ktedonobacteria; order Ktedonobacterales; family Ktedonobacteraceae; genus JALYTT01. The sequence goes on from JBDTHH010000598.1 coordinate 2,864, forward strand.
CACGCGCTCATTGATGCGCGCCAGCAGCAAATGGATGAGGCCTACGCGCGCCTGGGTCGTACCAGTGCGGACTTTTGGGACCGGCGCGCGCGCAGCTTTCACCGCACCACGAAGGATACTGCCGGCACTGATCCCTTCTTCCTGCGCGTACGTGAAGCTGTGACGCCGCAGACAGATGTCCTGGATGTTGGCGCGGGTACCGGTCGCTTCTCCCTGGCTCTGGCCCCGCTGGCGCGCCAGGTGATCGCTATCGAACCCAGCGCTACCATGCTGGACTACCTGCACCACGACGAGCAGGAGCGAGGCATTACGAATGTCTCCACCGTTCAGGCAACCTGGCAAGATGCTCCTGGAGATCTGACGGCGGACATCGTGATCTGTAGCCATGTCCTTTATCCCATTCGCGAGATCGTGCCGTTCCTGGAAAAGCTGCGCGCCGCTACCCGCCGAGCATGCTTCATCTACATGCGGGCTACCTCTATCGATGCAGCCACCGCGCACCTCTGGCGCCACTTCCACGGTACCGAGCGTTGCCTCCAACCAGGCTATATTCACGCCGTCGACGTGTTGTACGAGATGGGCATCTATGCCAACGTTGAGGTTGTGCGCTTCCCTTCCGCTCAACGCTACTCGTCGCTCGATCTTGCCGTGAATGATTTATCGGAGCAGCTTATCCTGTCCG
>JBDTHH010000599.1:0-6221 GCA_039937055.1 Ktedonobacteraceae bacterium
GAGTCCGAGCAGGCGCGCGATGGTTTTTGACTCCTGGTAATAGCGGTCTTGCTCTTCGGGGCTGAGCGGGCCGAAGAGCAGGGGATAGACGAGCAAGATGCTATCGACGAGGGTGGCATGCACCCAGAGCAAGAGTTCCGGGTCGCGCGCTTGATAGACCGTGCCTCTGTCGTACGCTCCAGCCGAGGTTGAGAGCGTGCCCTGGACATGGGTGTGCAGGTGATTGATGGTTCGCGCCGCCTTTTGCGCTCTGGCTGTGGAGCCGAATGCCAGGAATTGCCCCAGTGTAAATGTGTGTTCTGTCCGGGCAAGTGGATCACTCATGTAGCTACTGTGACGGTAGACGCCCTCGGCGACCAGGGGATGCGCTATCTGCATCAGGACCGCACGCGTGCCCCCAAGTGTCAGGGCGGCCTCCGCTCCCATCTTCCAGGTCAGACTCTCGGGACCAAAGTAGCCCCCCCTTTTAGGCCGGGGCATCCTGGTTGTTGGGGATGGGTTCTGCATGCTGTGCTCCTCTCGCGTCACTTCGATAAATGGCGCCCTTGCCTGCGTTGAGTAACAAGCAGGCCCGCCCCGGATGTACCGGGGAGAGCCGCTGTGTGTCGCTATCCAGGCAAAGACGGTTGTCATGGGGCGTTCCTTCTGCCTGCTCCCGCCCCAAAGGGCTATGCTGCCCCTCCAAGCTGCCTGCTTCCGCCCCGTCCTTTGTGCAGGAAATGCTCAACGGCCTCTTTCAGGCGCTGCTCGCTACGCAGACCGAAGCCAGGCATGCGCCGGATGCGTCCCTGCTGCGCGGCTTGCCAGAGCGCCTCGGGGCTATCGATGCCCAGCGTTTCATACAGTTGAATGGCGGTACGTGGCCCGACATGTTCGATGGCCAGCAGGGAGCGCGCGGCGGGAGGCAGCGACTGCATGACGAGATCGTTAAAGAAGGTCATCGTCCCGGTCTCAACCAGTTCCACGATGCGCTCGCGCAGCCGCTGGCCCAGGCCTGGGACAGGCAGAGGCTCTCCACGTGCCAGGATGGCGGCGGCAGCTTCCTGCAAGTCCAGTATACCCCGCGCGGCGTTGCGGTACGCCTGGATGCGATAGGGGTTGCTATTCTGAAACTCCAGCAGGCCTGCGATGCCGGAAAGGACCTCCGCGATCTGGCGGTTCGTCACGATTGGAGGTCGATCCTGTTTTATCTCCATGCCAGGCAGTGTGGGCTGCTGGACGTTTTTATTTTGTCTTCCTATGAGAGTGGGAAGAATATGAATGGTTTGTGTGAGCTGCATAATACTCATGGCTGTCAGCTCCTTTCCTTCCCCAGGTCTGCGCTTGTCATCAATACCTGGGCTTTCTTCGTGAAGAATATATAAGGTGAAAGCACGCGTTACTTCTCTGTGTTCAGTAGTTCACAATTAACCTTGAAAACTTGTTCTAAGTATACCACAAATCGTGCTGAAAGTCAAATAGAACACGTTCATCCGGTCAAGGCAGGAAGGGGTTTTATCTCACTCTTTTCAGATAGGATAGAATGTTCTAGACGAAAAAGCTATCTCGTTCCTATCGATTATTCCGGCATCTAGAAAGGGGCTTTTCATCCATGGCTTATTGCGCCACCTATATGTCGCATGATCCGATACAGTATTTCTTGCAGCATGATGATGAGGGGCCGCATATGCGTGTCTCCGATGTGGTGCTGCGCGAGAATCAAAACCCCAAAGAGGTCTTCAGCCAGTTGATTCGTACCGCCACCGGGAGCTGTTGGAGTCATTCGGCGCTGACCTATCTCATCAACGATGCGTCCAAGGGCTATGACAATACGTTCCTGGTAGAGGCCACGACTTCGGGCATCCGCATGGCGAGCTGGCGCAACGAGGTGATCCCCTATGAAGAGTTCACCGTTGGTATCAAGCGCCCGCGCCTGGATTGGTATGTCGAGACGCCGCACGAGGCCGCGCAGCATGATACGGACGACCCGGAGGACGTGCATGGCATTGCCTACCTGCGCCATGCGCGCGGTATCGCTTTCCCACGTGATGCGCAACGAGTTTGTTGAAGAGCTAATCATTGAACCGTCAGCGAAAGTCATACAGAACCGGGCAGGGAAGTTCGGAAGATCCAGCCAAACTGGTAGGATGGAGAGAAAACAAGACAGAAGAGAGGAAGAAGTGAGACCCAGCCGGGAAACGAGGCCAGAAGGCTTCGCTCGGAGAAGCCAGCTTGTTCGAGAAGAAGGAGTCGATCGGCGGGGAAACGCGAAATTACGCCGCCGCGAAACCGAGTGAGGTGGCAAAACCTACTGGGATACCAAACAACGTGATTGCTACTTGCCCAGCCATTGGCACTGCTCCCGTTTCGGACAGGGACGACAACTGCGGATGCTGGCTCCATACACGATGCGCAGGCTCCCGTCAGCTTCTCTGCGGTGTTCATGCGGGGTCAGTTTCTGATCTGCCGGGCACCGAAGCGTTCCATCGGGCAGGAGAGCAAAATCCTGGCCCGCGAAGCGACCGGCCTTCCATGCGGATCCCACTTCTGGAGGAGCATAGCCAGAGGCAGGAGCAGCGTTTGGTGCAGGAGGAGGGAGAGCCGGAGCAAACTCGGTCGTGCGTAACGGTTGTGGCTTGAACTGATGACCCAGTTCGAGTCTCAGGTTCCAGGTCCATTGCGAGATCACCTGCCAGCACTCCTGTCCCCAGGCCGAGTGGCTGCACCACCTGTCGGGGTCCTGCTCGATATCTTCATCTGAAAGAATCGGTTCAAAAGCCCCGCGATGCAGGTACAACTCAACCACATCGCGCGCGGTGAAGGCGTGCTGTGGCAGGTTCGTAAAGAACAGTTCGTAGACGACCCCTGCGCGGGTCACCCCAATCGGGCTCTTCTTCTTCCCGGCGGGATGCGTGGCCACGACCACCCGGCAGGGTGTTCCTTCGGGCCCCACCGGAATCTTCGGGCAATCATAGAGGCTGCGCTCCATCTGACTTTCAGGACGCTGCTGTACCTGATCGGGAGGCAAGTGCAACCGGGCCAAGATGCTCAGATGATTGAGCAGGTGATAGTCTTTCCCGCGGGTCACAAACGTGAACCCGGCCACATCGGAGAGCACCGCTCCATTGCCATATTGGCCGTCGAGCCGGAGCAGGGTGCGTTCTGGTGAGAGCTGGTGGGTCGCCAGATACCGGCCAATGGCGAAGATCCCCTTGCGCAGTTCCTCCCGATAGCGCCCGTTCCCTCGGTTCCCGAAACTGCCGAGCCACTGATAGCTATGCGCCTGCGACACCGTTGTCCGTGTCCTGACGACTTCCCCCGGCTTGCGGCCCCGGTAGCCAGGCGCACAAACGTCATCCAATCGACGAAAGGCCAGAGGTAAGTCTTCCCCCTGGGGTAAGGCGCGTTGGCGGGCGGCTTCCCGCGTACCGTCGATGTCGAACACCATCCAGGTGTTTCCTACTCGATCCACCAGCCCTCCAGTTTGCTTGTCGGGCATGAGTGGGCGAGCGAGCAGATCATCGAGGGATAGGGTGCGCAGGGCTTCCACGGGGGCTGGCGTCAACGCTGCTAAAAACCGCGAGAGGGCCGAACGGGAAGGCAGTCGGTCGCGTTCAATCAAGGCCATAAACGGACCGGCGAACGGCTGGAGGCTCTCGTAGAACGCCTCCAGGGTGCGCTCTCCGCTGATGGCATACCCGAAGAGGACCGCGAGAAAATCGACGAGCTCATACCGTCCGAACCGCTTCCGCGTAAAGCGCACCTGCTCGCAGAGCTTCGTGAGCACACCTTGTTTCTTGAGATAGGTGACCACCAGCACGACCTCCCCAAACCAGGGAGGCACAGCCGGAGCCAGCTCTGCAGAAGTCTGGATTGAGACTGATGAGTGCGTGATCTGCTCATGTGGGCTGTTGAGAGCGCGTCCAGAAGCCGAGGTGCCACCTGTTTCTCTGCTCTGTGTCTCTTCTTTCCTCATCTCGTAGGTTCAGCTCGCCCCAGCTCAGCGATGAGTTGACGGTAGCGTTCAAAGGCGGGTTTGGGGTGGTAATCATCACGCAGCAGCCCAAATTGCGAGAGTAGATCAGCGTTGGAACTGTTTGCATCGCGCAGGGCAAAATGTTCATAGTGGGTGATGTTGAGTTGCTCACGTTGCTCATGGATAATCCGAACAACCTGTTCCACCATCTCTACCTGGCGCTCAGCGGAACGAGCGGGTCCCGTCGGGCAGCCATGCTCGGTAATATGGATCGGGCAGGTCTGGGAAATAGTGCCAGCGGCAAGACTGACGTTGCGAAAGTGAGAGAGTACTCCAACAACTGCTCTACGGAGAGTTGCCTCTCTTGCATCGGGAAGGGGACGAAAGACATCTGGAAAGAAGTCGAGACCAACGTAATCGAGTGCATCGAGAAAGGACTGTCCTCCCAAAGCGGAAATTGCCGGCCAGAAGTCGTCGGCGGGATCAAAGCTGGGAGCAGCATTGAAGCCAACCTGGATATCGAGACTACAACGCTGGATCTCTTCCTTCGCCGCGATGACTCCTCGAACGAGAGCTTCTCGTACCTGAGGAATGCAACCATCCACCTCCGGAGTCGTGGTCACGTTCGCTTCTTCCGTAATTTGCAGTGTTGCGAGCATCGAGTGGTAGCGGTGGATGGCCTGGCGAATAAAGGTCAGCCAGCTGTCCAGATCAGGCTGGCGAAATTGAAGAACGAGATCGAGCTTACGCCCATCCTGAACGTATTGCTCAACCGCTGTTGGCGTCCTAATAGCAAGAGCCTCTGTAGCAGATAAAGAACCGGCATAGGGAAGATAGCCGCGAACGAGAAAGGGAGAATTACCTGCCTGAAGATGGTCCAAAGCTTCGTGAATACGAACTGGATCATCAGCAGTGACGGCCCGACCGCTACCGAAACCAGTGTGCCCTCCTGGGTAGATACCGAAAATCAGAGGTGAAGTGCGAGTATCAGACATCGCGCGTAGCTCCTTTCAAATGATCAAGACGAGGTTTAGCCAAGGGTCTCTTCTTGTCCAGGTGCATCCTGGGAGCGTCTGGCCTCAGCTTCGGTCAGACGCTGTTCTAACTCGTCAAACCACTGCAATTCCGCAGTCCGCAGGAACTCTTGCCGCCGGAAGACCGCGCGGTCAAGGGGTTCGAGAATGCCAGTTGCCTCCAACCGTTCGCGCTCGGCAATGGTGCCTGCAAGCTCCCGTTCGATGGTCTCTTTTCGCCCCCTCAGAAAAGCTAAAACGTCTCCTGCTGCATCAATTCCCCCAAACAGAAGAGCAACGCCTACCGCATCGGGACTGAGATACAGGTCGGTCAGCGCTTGTTCGCGTAGCAGACGCAGGGTGTTCAGACCGGCGGGCGTAATACGGTAAATGGTCCGTACGGGACGGTGCCCGATCTGCTCTGTACGCACTGCTTCCAGAAGCGTCTCAGTTTCCATCTGGCGAAGTTCGCGATACAATGCCCCCACGCTCACCCCTCCCCAACGCCCGACATTGGTCACTTCCGCATCATAACGGATTTGATAGCCGTGTCGAGGTCCATTCCTGGCAAGTAATCCCAGGATCATCAATCGTGTTAAATTCATGAGAATAGTATCGCGAATCTATTCTGTTTTGTCAAGCGCTGGGAGATCTACGGCAACAGATCTTGAGGGAAATGTTTTCCTCTGAACCTGCTAGCTTGCTTGGTGTCTCGTTGCGCATCCCGTGGGTAAAAGGAATGCCTGCTTCTTCTGCTCTTTGTTGTGGCCTCGTTGCGCAACCCGTGGGGATATTCTTTCCAAGAGACTGCACCGCGAAGACGCGAGAGTGGTAGATTGAGGTAGGGCTAGGATCTCTGCGAAAACCTAGCCCTACCTCCTGCGGCCACCTCTGGATTATGGACGGGGGAGGCCGGGGCCGAGGACGGCGATCTGGATGATGGTTGCTAGCAGGCCAGCGATGATCCAGGGCCAGCTACGTGTAGGCGTCAGCGGCCCCTCTCTCGTGATGGTGGTAGCTCTGGGTTTGTTCCCTATGGAGAACAAGAGCATGATGGGAGCCATACCGCCGAAGTAGGCAAAGGCCGCATTCGGTCCCAGTCCTGCTGGGTTAAACAGAGCCGAGACGGTGTTGATCAGGGCAGTGCTCAAGTAGACTGTGTAGAGCACTCTGGCGTGGCGGCGCCAGCGCGCGTTGGAACCCCGAATTTCCCAGCCAGCAAACTCATTCAGAGCACGCGAGCAGAGCAGGAA
>JBDTHH010000600.1:0-3050 GCA_039937055.1 Ktedonobacteraceae bacterium
CTTGCCCCAGAGCGAGCCGGTGATCAGGGCCAGCGTGATAAAGACGGCCCCCACCTCTGCCGCCGCCCGTGCCACCCAATCCCAGCGTTCGTCCCGCCTCCACAGGTATACAATGCTGGCCGCGGCCACTACGGCGGAGGACAGCATACCGATGATGGCCACCGGCACATGAAAATAGAAGATCCGCTGCGCATCCCCCTCGATAGCATCCGTGGGCGCGTAGAGAAAGATGGCCCAGATCGAGACCATCATGCCCACGAACGCCAGCGCGGCCAGCGCCAGGGACACAGCGTGCAGCCGGCCCCCGCCGCCCGCTCTACCACCGGTGTTATGTCGACCGGCGGGCTTTGTTTCCCGGTTCACTACAGCCATATCTATGCTCCTGCTATTCCTCAATTACATATTCAAACGTGACGATCGAGATGCTCAGGAAGATCACGTCAAAGGCGGCCATCAACCCCAGCCAGGGCGGTTCGTTGGCAGTCGGCAGCATCAGCGCGCCTGTAGCACGCACCGCGCCGATGACCACCGGCACGATCAGCGGAAACACCAGCAGCGGCAGCAACAGCTCCCGTGCCTGCGTCGCCGCCGCCATGGCCGAGAACAGTGTGCCGATGGTGGCCACACCCAGCGTGCCCAGCAGCACAATCGGGATCAGCGCGCCCGTGAAAAATGGCACGTTAAACAGGACCGCGAAGACCGGCAACGCGACGATTTCTACTATACCGATACATAGCATATTTCCCAGGAGTTTCGCAAGGTAGATGGCCTTGCGGTCCACCGGACAGAGCAGCAGGCGATCCAGCGACCCCTGCTCGCGCTCGGCGGCCATGGTGCGTCCCAGTCCCAGCAGGCTGGCGAAGACGAAGGCCACCCATAGCGCGCCCGGAACCACGGCCGCCGTGTTGTCCACGCGCAGGTCGAAGGCGAAGTTGAAGATCACAAATACCAGCAGGGCGAAGAGCGCCATGCCTGTCCATGTCTGGCGGCTGCGCAGCTCGCAACGCACATCCTTCCAGAGGATGGCCAGCACCTGCGCCGTAAAGATGCGCGCGGTCTTCATCGTACAATCTCCTGGTATGCCTGGCGCACACTGTTCAGATCCAGCGTCGTCGTCTCGCGCTGATAGGCTACGCGACCGCCATCCAGCATCACCACCTGGTCGGCCAGCGCCAGTGTGCGCTCCAACTGGTGGGTTGTAAAGAGCGTGGCGCCGCCCTGCCGCGTATGTTCGGCAAGCAGGGTCTCCAACAAGCGACAGCCCTCTTCGTCAAGCCCCGTCTCCGGCTCGTCAAGCAGCAGCAGGCGGGGCGAGTGCAACAGCGCGCGCGCCAGCGAGAGGCGCTGCATCTGCCCACGCGAGAAGGCGCCGGCGCGATCGCGCGCGCGTCTCTCAAGTCCCACCGTGCTGAGCAGCGCCCGCGCTCGCTCCTGGGGGTGTGGTACTGTGTACATGCACGCGAAGAAGATCAGGTTCTCCAGAGCCGTCAGTTCATCGTAGATATAGGGCTGGTGAGCCACGAACCCCACCAGGCGCCGCGCCTGCTGCGCGTCGCGCGCAATATCCAGCCCGCCGATGGAGACGCTCCCAGTGCCAGGTGCGGTGAGCAGCGCCAGGATGCGCAGCAGCGTGGTCTTGCCCGCGCCGTTGGCCCCCAGCACGGCCATGCGTTGACCCTCGGCCAGCGCCAGGTCCAGCCCACGCAGAACCGGCTTCAGCCCGAAGCTCTTCTTGAGTCCTCTCACCTCCAGGTAAGGTATGCTCTTCACAGTTCCCCCTTAGTGGAACATGGCCCCGCAAGGGAGGGTCCCCATAGGCATTAACGTAAGACAAAGATAGCAGGAAGCGAACGGCGAATCCGTAGGGGCGCTGGCTTCGGCTCCTCTTGCCCGCCGACAATGCCCATTGGTTGATACTACATAGGGCAAGATCGCATCAGCTTCCAAAGCGTGCGTCACCTGCCATGCCGCTCGTCACCTGCCATGCCGCTCGTAAGGTTACAGGGCGACCGCAAGGGATCGCCCCTACATTTCCGTCTTCGAATGGAACAACGCGTGGGATGAAACAGCGTGCCAGGCACACCACCGCTGATGCGTTGTGCGCCTGGCCGGAAATGTAGGGGCGATCCCTTGCGGTCGCCCTAGCACATTCTTGATCGACCAGTCGCCCACCACTTTTTATCCAATGCCGTATCCGGCAGGCCTGCAATGGTAGCAAGTAGCAAGGAACACAGCGCGCTCCTCGTTCAGGGTCGCAAAAAGATTGGTCATCGTTGACATGGAAATTCTCCTTATCCTCAATGTGTTGCTATTGTACCACCACCGTCAGATTCATCCCCCGGTGAACGGTGCAATACAGGTGGTAGATGCCGGCTGTATTGAAGGGGCCGATCTCGGCGGAGCCGTTGTTGATGGTGAGGGCGTTGACGGCCGGCGCGCCCGGCTCGGTGGCGTTTTTGGGGGTGTTGCTGGCATCCCAGGTGCCGTTCTGGATGATGTGGGTGTACTGGCCGTCGTCGGTGAGTTTGAGCTTTGAGCCTTTGGGGACAAGCACCACATTCTGTACGAAGTCGGTGATGCCCATGTGCGCCACCGGCTCTCCCCCGCTTTGAGTGCCGTTGCTGGCCGTGGCCCCCTGCGGGTTGGCGGCGGCGATAAACGAGACGAGCATGGCCCCAGTATAATCCCCGTTATCACTGTCAGCATGGTGCTCAGGCCACGCGGCGCCGGTCGCGCTCCGGCGGGACGGCGATAGTTCTGGATCGTAGCCGCGATACCGGCCACGATAGCCACCAGCGCGCAGGCCTCAATGATGAATACAGGAATGAACTGTCCGGCGCCCGACGGGTGTGCCAGGTCATTGGGGAAGTAAGGCTGCGTCAGCCCCCCTATACTCGTCGCCAGCGCCGCCAACGCGCCCAGCGCCGGTGTCCAGCGCCAGCCTGTAGCGACAATGATCGCCGCCACTAACACCACCGCGCCGATAATAACCAGCGGCACAATCAGACCCGCCGCAGCATAGAGGATGGCGATATAAGCGAAGTACGCCA
>JBDTHH010000601.1:0-3342 GCA_039937055.1 Ktedonobacteraceae bacterium
TGGTCAACGCGCTTGAACCTGGCATGGCGATCCGCACCGGCCTGGTGAGCGATGTGACCGGGAAGGGGCGGCATACCACCACCGGCTCGCAACTCTACGCGCTCTCGGACGGCGGCTGGCTGGCCGACTCGGCGGGTATTCGCGCGCTGGCCGCCTGGAATATTCCGCCGGAGGAACTGGCCTGGTGCTTTGTCGAGTTCCGCACCTACCTCGGCGAATGTTTCTATTCTGACTGTATGCATGTCGATGAAGAGGACTGCGCGATTCGCCAGGCCGTCAACGATACGCTCATCGATTCCCATCGCTACAACAGCTACGTGCGCATGCTGAGGGGCGAGGAGCGCTAAAGAGGAATGCGGGGAAGCAGCTTATGCTTCCCCAAACGCCCACCTGCGCAGCAGGCGCCCCAGGAAGCCACCGAGTACGGCAATCACCATCCCGATAGCCACGCCTACCAGCGTGATAATAAACGCCAGGTCCCCGAAATCGCTGCCCGGCTCTCGCGACTGAAAATAGGCAGCGATCACGGCGGGTATGCCAACGCCCAGCCAGCCCACCAGCCCGGAGAGGCAGGCCAGCCACACATTCTCGCTGCCCACCGTGAAAGCTACGACGAGAGCAACCCCTAGCGGGATCAGGAATATCCCAAACGCAGTAACTGTCGGTACGAAGAGGAAGAGCGCGGTTAGCACGATCAGAGGAATGCCTATAGCGAGCAAGGTCTTTACTATTCCTGCAACCAGAAGCATGGAGGTCAGTAGGCTCTGCTGCACGCGAGGATCAAACACGATGCTTAGCATCATCGCCATGATAAGCACGCCCACAGGCAGGCGCTGCGCCCATTGGGGAAAAGCTAAGGAAAATATACTGAGTTGCAGGCCCAGGATAAACGCGATGCCCAAACGGATAACTCTTGAGCGCGTTGAAGATGTGGGGGTGGGCAGGGGTGGGGATAGCGCATCGTCCGCCGAATCTTCCATAGGGGTATCTCCTTACATTTTGTTGTAGGTCAGGCACTCCTCCAGTCCTTGAACGACCTCCTGGTCCTGCTCTTCAAGCACCGTGCGTGGATCTAACAACAGTGTATCACGCAGGATGCGCGCGATAATGGGCACATGACGCAGGCGCAGGTGTCGCGCCAGTTCTTCTAGAGGCAAAGGGGCGCGCGCGGCATCAATGGCCAGCAGGGTAGTGGGCAAGGTCTCGCCAGGGAGCGAGCCGCCACCGATGGTCGTTTCGCCGCGCAGTACACGCCCCGGCAGGCCGCGCGCTTGTAACTCGGCGGCCCAGGCGGTGGCGCGCTGCGTGATCTTCGCCGGGTGGGCCGAGATCATGCGCCAGATAGGGATGTGCCGCTCTGCCTCGCCGCGCTGGTAGTGCCGCAAGGTTGCTTCCAGAGCCGCCAGGGTCATCTTGTCGATACGCACGGCACGCATCAAAGGATGCTTCGCTATTCGGGCTAGCACATCTTTCCTACCCACCAGAATACCAGCCTGTGGACCACCGAGCAATTTATCGCCAGAGAAGCAGACGACATCCGCGCCGGCCGCGATGCTCTCGCGCGGCATTGGCTCGTGTGCCAGGCCGTAGTCCTCGCTCGCAAGCAAACAGCCGCTGCCGAGATCATCCATCAGCAGCAGGTTATGGCGATGAGCCAGTTCCGCCAGGGCGTTCAGGGGGGTAGATTCTGTGAAACCGCTGATGCGGAAGTTGCTGGGGTGAACCGCCAGCAGGAGCGCCGTGTGCTCGTTCAGAGCTGTTTCGTAGTCGCCCAGGCGCGTGCGATTGGTCGTGCCGACCTCCACCAACTGGCAGCCGCTCTGGCGCATTATATCGGGCACACGAAAGCCACCGCCGATCTCAACCAGTTGTCCGCGCGAGATAAGCACCTCGCGGCCAACCGCCAGCGCGCTCAGGGCCAGCAACACGGCGGCGGCGTTGTTGTTCGCAACCAGCGCGGCCTCGGCCCCCGTCAACTCGCACAGGAGCGCGGCCACATGGTCGTGGCGGGAGCCGCGCTCTCCCGGCTCCAGGTCATATTCCAGGTTAGAGTAGCCGCCAGCTACATCCTGCACCGCCTGCAAGGCTTCCTGGCTGAGGGGTGCGCGCCCCAGGTTCGTATTGATAATCACGCCTGTCGCGTTGATCACAGGCCGCAGGTGCGCCTGCTGGCCCGCTTCCAGTATATGTTCGGCGCTGGCCAGCAGCTCGGCGAGTGAAGGACAGGGCGCACCCTGATGAATAGCCGCACGCGCCTGAGCTACGCTGGCGCGTAGAGCGCGCACCACCAGGGGGCGAGCATAGAGCGCGAGGAGTTTCTGGCCCCCGGCGGAGTGCAGCAATTCATCGATAGAGGGCAGGAGCCGGAGTTGATCCTGGTGTACATTCATGGCGTTGTCATATCCCTCAGGGCGGAATGTTAGTGGAGCGAATAGTACATCGTGATGGCGAGGCTATTGGCGATCTTGCCCATGATAGCATGCAGGTCAGGCTCATTGAGCTTGCAGATGGCATACTGATCGGCCAGCAGGGTACGCAGCACCGGATACATCAGCTCGGTCTTCACGAGGCTATCGGTATCAAACAGGGGATAATCGCGTTTCAAGAGCAGGTGGTGGTAAGGACGGAGTTTGCCCCGGTACGAAGTGAGAGCCACAACATTCACGGCTCCCGCGTGGCGACAAAAAGGATCCGCCGATACAACGAGCGCCGGATGCCAATCTAGAATGCGCTTCTCTTCAATACCAGGAGGCAAAGAAGGGTACCCAAAGTTCACCCAGTACACCATGCCGAATTGCACAGGCGTTTGATAGGTCAGCGCGTCCGGTGACAATTCTGGTGGATGCGGCATACTATCTTACTACACAGATTCTGTACAACAATTATCGGTGAGCCGAAACAACGGAAGCGTAAGCTGGCACGTCTGCGGATTCGAGTTGCGCATGGAAGCAGGCGCTGGTAAGTGACCATGAGCGTGCCACCAGGTCCAGACGCTCTTCACGTTCATCCTGACCCTCTTCTTGAAGGGCCGCTGCAATAAGTTCCATGTCACGCTGATACTGTTCCGTAAGCAGGGAAGAACGTCTGAAGTCACAATTCGTCGCCATAAAGAATTTACCTCTTTAATTCCAATGTCCAAAGCATGTACAAAGCAATGGCGAAAACCACGATATGTATGGGGATGTTCTTTTTTTCTCCGACGTGGAGAATTATACCAGCAATTCCCCAAAGAAGCAATGGTTTTCTTCGTGATTTTGTAGCAGCGTTTATTCGCTCTCTCTCTCATTATCCCAGGTCATCCAAACCGCCGACCATGTGAGATACATCTTGACGCGCGTAGGG
>JBDTHH010000602.1:0-5269 GCA_039937055.1 Ktedonobacteraceae bacterium
CGATCTCGATGCCCTTGCTGGCACTCACCATGACGGTCTCCTGAGCGACATAGGGCGCGAGCAGGCGAATATTCTCGCGCATGCGCTGCGAGGGTGTCACCAGGATGAGCATGGATGTGTGCCGGACGGCCTGAGCGATATCGGAGGTGACTCGCAGCGCAGCCGGAAAGGCAAACCCCGGCAGGAAGAGTCTGTTCTCGCGCTGCTGCTGCATCTCGGCGGCTCGCTCCGGCTGATGCTCCCACAACGTGGTCTCGACACCCTTGTTCGCCAGCAACAGGGCCAGAGTGGTTCCCCAGGCGCCACTGCCAATGATCGCAACCGGTAGCATCGTTGTCTCTCCTTGTGCGTTTTTTAATTTCACTTACTCCACCGGACTGCGGTGCTGCGTCTGCGGATTCTCCGATACTTCCTCGTAGATGGCCGACTTCAGCACGCCGATATAGGGGAGATTGCGATAATGTTGCGCGTAATCCAGGCCATAGCCGACCACGAACTGGTCGGGGATGTGGAAGCCGACATAGTCCAGTTCGACGGGCTTCACGCGGTCGCGCCCCTTGTCTAGCAGCGCGCAGACGCGCAGGCTGAGCGGACGGCGCTGCCGCAGGACATCCAGCATATAGTGCAGGGTCAGCCCGCTATCGATGATATCCTCGACCACCAGCACATGTTTCTGATCGATGGGCCCCTCCAGGTCCTTGAGAATGCGCACGACACCGCTGGAGTGGCTGGAGTTACCGTAGCTGGAGACGGCCATATAATCGATCTCTAGCGGTATCTTGATGGCTCGCGCCAGGTCCGCCATGAAGGGGATGGCCCCCTTTAAGATGCCCAGAAGCAGCAGATTTTTACCCTGGTAGTCGCGGGAGATCTGTTTGCCAAGCTCGCGGGTCTTGGCATAAATTTCTTCCTCAGACACCAGAGTTTTGTCAATATCTTCGTGCATATCTAGCATGTCCACCTCATCTTATGTTAGGCAAAATATTCTACAGATAATCGTACCACATGCTGCGTTGTGCTGGTGAGGCGCACTCTATCGTCCAGGCAGAGGCCCGCGACCCATAGGCAATGCGCGCTAGAAAAAAATAGCGGGATGGACCCACGTTCAGCGCGCGGGATATGTTTGTCTACCAGCAGGTCCTGCACCTTTTTTTCGCCCGCCATCCCCAACGGTCGCATACGGTCGCCAGGTCGGCGTGTACGCACGCGCAGAGGCGCACCCACCGCGTCGCCATCTACATATACAGCAAGACGAGTGGCCGGCAGTAATCGCCACACCGCCTCCCAATCTTGACGCACCAGCGCCCGCCGCACCTCCAGTTCCAGGTCGTCCACTAAAAGCTCCGCCCCGGCCCACCAGCGCGTCCCCGGCACCTCGACCTGTCCCGGAACCTGCAACATAACCCCCTCTAGCTCTCCGGCATTTCGTGTACGGGCGCCGCTCGCCTGCGCCCTCTTTGGCTGTGCGCCGCTGGCCTGCGCCCCATTGTGTGTCGCGTCCTCCTGCCCGGCAGGCGCGGACACAATCAATTGCGTCCCTACAGTAAATATAAGGCTATCCATATGACGCATAACACGCAGACCATGGGGCAGATCCAGCCCGATGCCGTCTGCGGGCGTGAATGGGCGAGACATAAGCTGCTCGATCAGCGCGTAGTGGCGCGGCTCAAGGCCCGATTGTCCACCGGACAGGCGCGCGCTGACGCGGCGCAGCAGGTGGCGCTGGATGCTCAAAGGCAGCGTTTTGAGCGCGTCGAGGCGCAGGGCGATGGTGTCGTCCTGATCCATGAGCAGCATAGTGGGCAGGCTGGCATCAACCTGGGCCTCTATCCATGCCAGGTCGACTCGCAAGACTTCGGCGTTGCGCAGCAGCGTCTGACGTATGCCGGGGTTCAACTCGGCCAGCAGGGGCAGGAGTTCATGGCGAATACGGTTGCGCGTGAAGCGAGGATCGGCATTGCTGGCATCTTCCAGCGGGACGATACCGTGCGCGCGGCAGTAGGCCACGGTCTCGGCATGCGTAACTTGCAGCAGGGGGCGCACGATGTCCTGCTGGCGTGGCGCCATCCCGACCATACCCGCGAGCCCGCCACCGCGCAGCCAGTGCAGCAGCAGCGTCTCCACCTGGTCGTCGGCGTGGTGCGCGACCGCGATGGGCTGACCGCGCGCGCTGGCGCGCAGGAAGCGATAGCGCGCCTCGCGCGCGGCCTCTTCCTGCGAGAGTCGCTCCCGGCGCGCCAGCGCAGGTACATCCTCCTCGCCGATGACCACAGGCAGCCCCCAGTCACGTGCCAGCCCGGCCACCGCTTCCGCCTCGCGCTCGCTCTCCGGTGTACGCAGCTTGTGATTGAGGTGCGCCACGCGCAGATTGACGCCCGCGTAAGGCTTGCCAGGCTCAGGGCCACAGAGCCGGTGCAGCAGGTGCAGCAGGCACAGCGAGTCGGCCCCACCGGAGACCGCAACCAGTACCTCGCCGCTCTCAGGCAAGAGGCGGTACTGCTCAATATAGGCTGTAACACGCTCTAGCATAATGATGACCAATGTGATAGGATATAAGCAAATTATACACTGACTCTGTGCTCATTGCTGTGCGCATGTGCGTTGTATCACTTACTATAATGCAGGGAATAGTCTATGGCAATCCTGAAAATCATCACCTCCGAGAATCCTATCCTGCGTCAGAAAGCCAAGAAGGTCCATCGCTTCGACGCCTCTTTGAAAAAGCTGGTCAATGATATGTTCGAGACCATGCATGTCGCGCATGGTGTGGGGCTGGCGGCCCCGCAACTCGCGCTCTCCATCCGCCTCTTCGTCGCGGAATTCGACGAGGACAAGGTGGCGATCTTCAATCCTGAGATCGTCAAGACCGAAGGGGAACTTTTGGGGACCGAGGGCTGCCTGAGTATTCCGGGCTACGTGGGCGATAATATCCGGCGCGCGGAAAAGGTGGTGGTGAAGGGCCTCAATGTCAACGGGAAGCCCATCAAAATCACCGGCGAAGGCTGGTTCGCGCGCGTCTTGCAGCACGAGATCGATCACCTGGACGGCGTCCTCTTCCTCGACCGCCTCGACCGCCCCGAGGACCTGCGCGAGGTGCTGGATGGCGAAATAGAAGCACCCGAGCCGGAGGCGATCATCGGCGAGTAGCCTCAGTTCCGCGTAGGGACGGGGCGTTTCGTGTAGGGGCGCCGCTGGCCTGCGCCCGCATCCCTACGCGGGACGGGGTCTTCCCACATGTCAAATGAGTTGTGTCAAAGTAGTAGCGGGCATATAGAACTTTTGGAGCTGCCATGATGAGTGGATTCCTTGATGCCCTGGCCCAACGTGTGTTGATCTACGATGGAGCCATGGGCACTTCTATACAGGCATACCAACCGAGCGCCGAAGATTACGGCGGACCGAGCACCGAGGGCTGCAATGAATACCTGGTGCTCACCAAACCGGCGCTCATCGAGGAGATCCACACGGGCTTTCTTGAGGCTGGCTGCGATGTGCTGGAGTGCGATTCGTTCACGGCCAGTCGCCTGAAGCTCGATGAATACGGCGTGGGTCATCTCACCCGCGAGGTCAACCTCACAGCCGCACGCCTGGCCCGGCGCCTCGCCGACGCGTATAGCACCCCGCAGCAGCCACGCTTCGTGGCCGGCTCCATCGGCCCCACAGGCATGCTGCCGTCGTCGAGCGATCCCATGCTGAGCAATATCACCTACCAGCAACTGGTCGAGATCTTCCGCGAGCAGGCGGCCGCGCTCCTTGAGGGCGGCGTCGATGTCCTGCTCATCGAGACCAGCCAGGATATGCTGGAGGTGCGCGCGGCGATTACCGGCCTGCGCCATGCTATGCAGCAGGTGGAGCGCTTCGTGCCCATCCAGGCGCAGGTCTCGCTCGACACCAGCGGGCGCATGCTGCTGGGCACCGATATCGCGGCGGTGATGACGACCCTGGTGGGCCTCAAGGTCAATATCATTGGCCTCAACTGCTCGACGGGGCCAGATTATATGCGCGAGCCGGTGCGCTTCCTCGCAGAAAACTGTCCACTACCCCTCTCGACGATTCCTAACGCGGGCATGCCACTCAACGTCAACGGCCTGGCGGTCTATCCGATGGAGCCGGAGCCGATGGCGGCAGCACTGCGCGACTTCATTAGCGAGTTCGGCGTCAACATCGTCGGCGGCTGCTGCGGCAATAGTCATGAACACCTGCGCGCCATCGTTAAAGCCTGTCGCGACGCTCCACGCCACGCCCGTCCTGTGGCGGACCGCGTGCTGCGCGAGCGCAGCTTTGCCACGGTCTCGCTCCCCTTCGTGGCCAGCGGCATTCGCGCGACTGAACTGCGGCAAGACCCTCCGCCCCTGCTGGTTGGCGAGCGCGTCAACAGCCAGGGGAGCCGCAAGGCCAAGCAGGCGCTGCTCGACGACGACTACGACACGCTGCTCGGCATCGCGCGCGAGCAGGTCGAGGGCGGCGCGCATATGCTGGATGTCTGCGTGGCCCTTACCGAACGCCCCGATGAGTTGGAGCAGATGGCGCAGACGGTCAAGAAGCTCTCCATGGGCATCGAGGCGCCCCTGATAATCGATACCACCGAGGCGCCCGTGCTCCAGGCCGCCCTGGAGGTCTACCCTGGGCGCGCCGTTATCAATTCGATCAATATGGAGAGCGGCCGCCAGCGCATTGAGAGCGTGGTTCCCCTGGCGGTCGAGCATGGCGCAGCCCTGGTGGCCCTGACTATCGATGAGATCAGCATGGGCAAGACGACGGCGCGCAAGGTGGAGATCGCCCATAAGATCTACGAGATCTGCGTTAACGAGTATGGCATCTCGCCCGATTCCCTGATCTTTGATCCGCTGACGTTCCCGATCACGACCGGGCAGGAGGAGATGCAGACCGCCGCCATCGAGACGCTGGATGCGATCACGCGCATCAAGGCCGAACTCCCCGGTGTGCTGACCATTCTGGGCGTGAGCAATGTCTCCTTCGGCCTGAAGCAGCATGCCCGCGCCGTGCTCAATAGCGTCTTCCTGTACCACGCGGTCAAAGCCGGACTGGACGCGGCTATCGTGAACCCCAGCCATATCACGCCGTACGCCGAGATCGACGCGGAGCAACGCCAGCTTGCCGATGATCTGATCTACAACCGGTCCGATGCCCTGCCGCGCTACATCGCCTACTTCGAGGCCCATGAACCTCAACAGGACGAGGGCAACGCCAAGGCCGACCCCACCGAGGGCATGAATACGGCCGAGCGCATCCACTGGCAGGTCCTGCA
>JBDTHH010000603.1:0-9356 GCA_039937055.1 Ktedonobacteraceae bacterium
TGCTGGTGTCCTTTGGAGAGATCGCGCCATTTCTCAGCCAGTTGGGCGACCAGATCGAGCACAATGGACAGCAGGCGAGCCTCAACCGGACCTTCATTCAGATATTGGAGGGCATAGGCGTGCTGGCGGCAGGCATGGTGGTGCTCGATGTCCTGTTGCTGATCGTCGAGGGCGTGATAGCGCTATTCGGTCTGCTCACAGGTCCGGGGGATATCCTGATTGTGGGGGGTGAAGCACTGCTGGATGCAGGGATGGTCGCCGCCGAAATAGATATTCTGTTGACGCTGCTTGGTGCTGACGCCCTGCTCTGGTTGCTTGGTACGCTACTGATTTACGCCATCAGTCATCCGATTGGTGTTAGTGTCCAACATATGAGCAAAAAAGGTGGTGGTGGTAAAACCGGTGTAGGATCGGGAGATCTTGAGGAAGAAATGCGCGGGCTTATGGCCAAGCTAGGGATTACAGCCTGCGCAGCGTTAGCTATAATGATGGACGACACGAAAGCAGCGCAAAGGGCTGATAAGCCTACGAATAGAAAAGGTTATAACAAACGTCTTCTAGGTATCAGGGAAATGGAAAAAAGGTTCAAGTGCTCAGGGACACAAAAACGGCAAGGCAGAGGTTATTAGGAAAGCCATTTGCAAGCACATAGGGAGGAAAACTATGAATCAATCTCAACCGAATGTACAGGCGTTGCTAGAGGATTGTCGTAGCGGTGATCCTGATAAGCAAGTTCCTGCCCTGATTGAACTCATCAAGCGACACGAGGAGAGTGCCGTCCTGGGGATCATCCCGTTGCTCTCCTCGTCCGATGAAGGGGTCCGTGCCGAAGCTGCTCGTGCCTTGGGATTCCTGGGATATCCCGCACGCGAACAGATCGGCCCCAGGTTGCTGGAGTTGCTTGGTGACCCAGACGAGCGAGTCAGAGATGAGGCGGCTCTGGCGCTTGGTTCGCTGGTCTATGAGCCAGCGGTTGATACCTTAAAGCACCTGGTACACCACGATCCCAATTGGGTAGTACGCGCTTCAGTCGCTGAAGCGCTGGGCAACTTCGCGGATGAATCGATTCTGGGCGATCTGGAAGAGGTTTTGCGAAGTGAGAAAGAGGAGGCCGTAAAGGGATATGCCGCAACCTCCCTCGGGTTGATTGCCAGCCCGGCCTATCAGCCAAAGCTCGCTGCTCTTCTCAAGAGGACCAGAGCTTTTCCTGTCAAAAACGCGCTTCTGGCTGCAAGCTATAGACTGGGCGGACAAGAGCACCTGGAACCACTCCTCGCTATGCTGCAAATAGCCGATGAGAACGAGACGGTCGTGGCTCTTCAGAATATACAGGATATCGTTGAGCAGAAACAGCCACCCACGTTGTCTCAGGATGCGCCTCGCATTCGTGAGGCTCTGGAGGCCATACCAGGTCGTTTCCCGCTGGAAGGTCCGCAGGTCAGGGAGATTCTGGTGAACCTGGAGCGGCTGGAAGCAGATAACAAGTCTTCTTAGCTTGTATTTGCAACTTTGTAGACAGCTACCCGTTTTTCTCTACATCAGTCAGGCCGTCCTGTCGTGTTTTATCGTATTGTGTAGCATATTGTCGGTTAAGATAGTTAGTAGGCAGTGATTGACAGGAGCTGTAACCGCAATAAAAATCAATGGAAAGATCAGGCAAGAGGTCCATTCTGGCAGGTTTTATTAGAACAATCTGGTTGTGCTAATGCAGGCGCAGGAAAGTAAAAACTATGAGAGGAGACTGCTGTCATGGCCGATAGCAACCAAAAGAAAAGTGAAGCGAAGAGGTATCTTGAACTATTACGGCAAGGAAATCTAGCCAAAATAGAGATACCCTCAGCACTTATGACTTTCGGAAAAGCAGATTACCTGGAGGCACGTGCTGATGTTGAAGGTTTGTTAACTGACCCTGACCCTGAAATTCGCGAAACTGCCCTAAAAGTTCTTACAATCTATTGGTACCTCGATGTCTATTGGGAAAAAGCCTGCGCTTTCTTAGAACATGATCCAGATGCTAATTGTCGCGCGGAAGGAGCTTTTGTCCTTGGGGTGCTTAAAAGGGATTTGGGTGATAGAGAAACACTCTTTATCTTAGCAACTGTTGTAAAAAATGAAAAAGAAGTGGAATATGTGAGGGAAGCAGCTTATAAAGCTATGAGGTCTATTGTTCATTTTGATATAATGGAAGAGAAAAAATGGATGCGAGAAGGATTCAAGTTTGAAAAAGATGTGAACCGGTCCTTTATTGAAGCTTGCCTGGAAAAAGGAGGAGTATAAGAGGGAGCAAATAGATGGGATTTTACACTGAAGAGCTGAAAACTTTGAATCTAGATGAACTAGAGCAGCAGTTTGACCGTGATGGGAACTACGATGATTACTATGAAGAAGTGGCTGAGCAGATAGTTGCACAGGGGAACCTGGCCTGGTCTACTTAAGGAAGATTGTTAGAGAAGCAATAAATAACTGTAGAGGTGGATCATGGCAGAAAAAATCGAGATTTTCTTTTGCTATGCACGAGCAGACGAGGACTTCAGGCGGAAGCTAGAAAGCCAACTCAGCGTGTTAAAACATCTGGACATAATCAGCTTGTGGCATGATCAAAATATTAGCGCCGGAGCAGATTGGCGAGAGGTGACTAATCAGCATATGAATGCCGCTCACATCGTTCTTCTGCTTATCAGTCCCGACTTCATGGTTTCAGACTTCTGTTTTAGTGATGAAGTGAAACGAGCGCTGGAACGCTATGCTCTTGGAGAGGCTCGTGTTATTCCTATCCTTCTCCGCGCTACTGACTGGCGAGAAGCGCCTTTCGGCACTCTCCAGGCTTTGCCAGGAAACGCGCTTCCTATCACTGCCTGGAGAGATCCAGATGAAGCCTTTTTAAATGTGACTAAGGGGATTAAAAATGTAATTGGAGAACTGATAACTCGTCAGCAGCCTCGGAATATCGCTCTTTTTAAATATGAGATGCAGGATGGTCGAGCCTCTCCTCTTTGGATTGCTTCCTCTGCTTTCTCACTTGACGGAACATACGAAGCCTGGTTTAGTACAAAAAGAGATTTTTCAAGCAATGAGATTATCGGCCAGACATGGATAAAAACCAGTAATCCCGAACATACCTTCATCATTCACTTTGTCTCTGGTGGAACTTTTAGAGAGCGTTCACTTTCTGACCCAGGAAACCAGTGGCAAGGTTCATGGGAGCTTCTTGATGGAATGTTGCGCCTGAGGGTAAACAAATACGAACTCGATATCTTTGCCAATCGAGAAAGTTCGGTCCATTCAGGCATTGAATTTACAAAAGATATACATGAGCTTCACTCCTACTTTGTATTTTTCCCCTTACTGGATAGTAATCCTAAACACTGGGATATTAATGTAGTTCCTGGGCTTATTGAGCGCATATTTGACCAGATACTTCATCAAAGGGTAGATACAAAAATTCTTATCACATATGGCGCATTACTCTGTCGAGGCGAAATGAGCATCCGAAGCATCGTGAAGATTCTCGGACTCTCTCGAAGGTATAAAGAGCGCTTCATTCATCTGAAAAAGGTTGAAGAAACAATAGAGCATGTATATGCAACATTTTTGGGAAGAAGAGTTGATGCAAAAATGCATGGGTTTCAAACGCATAAGATCAAGTCGAGAGGAAGCAATGTCTTTATTGCTGACCTTATCGATAGTGAAGAATACCAGCAGAGTTTCGGAGAAGATACTCTCCCTTCCGAAAAACGCTCATTTTAAACTAGCGAAGCAATGACGCAACTGAAATTATCTTGATACAAAAAAGCCCTATGACACAGGCGAGCGAAAAGAGATAGATGCCTGCTCCACAGAGCTGTTCTTCTGTTACATCCACTGCTTGTCCACCGTGTACTAAAGTGGACGCCAGCTTGTTGCGCTTTTCAACACACCTTTTTTTAAGGAGATGAGTGGATGGAAATACTTCTGCCCTTGCAACGCATCGATCTCAATGAATTTTCCCAACATATAACCGAAGACGATCAAAAGTTATCTTCAATGAAGTCACCCATAATCGAACTGAGGGAGCAGCGATGATCGAACATCCAGCCTTTACGGTCGAGGAGTGGAGCGTCCGCGAGACGGAACTCCACCTCGATACCCTGGCGCAGAGCGAGTCTGTATTTGCGCTCTCCAATGGACACATTGGACTGCGGGGCAACCTTGATGAGGGGGAGCCGCACGGCCTTCCGGGCACCTACCTGAACTCCCTCTACGAATTGCGCCCTCTACCCTATGCCGAGGGTGGCTACGCCTACCCTGAATCCGGGCAGACCATCATCAATATCACTAACGGTAAACTCATCCGCCTCCTCGTCGATGACGAACCTTTCGACATTCGCTATGGCCACGTCCAGGACCACGAGCGGGAACTCGACCTGCGCGATGGGGTGCTGCGCCGCAACGTTCGCTGGACCTCCCCTGCCGGGCGCACGGTCAAGGTCTCAACTGTGCGGATGGTCTCGTTCACCCAGCGGGCCATAGCCGCCATCAGCTATGAAGTCGAGGTCCTTGATGCCCCTGCACGTATCGTTGTGCAGTCGGAGTTGGTCGCCAACGAGGCGCTTCCGGACCAGGGCAAGGACCCACGGGTGGGGGCCGCGCTGGCGTCCGCGCTCGAAGGCGAGGAGCACCAGGCTCAGGGCACCATCGGGCTCCTGCTCCATCGCACGAAGGTCAGCGGCCTGCGTGTCGGGGCTGCGATGGACCACCAGATCGAGGGGCCAGCCGACCTGGTCGTCGAGTCTGAAAGCTACGCCGATGTCGTGCGCGTCTCCGTCACCACGCGACTGAAGCCAGGCGAGCGGCTACGGATCGTCAAACTCATGGCTTACGGCTGGTCGCGCGCCCGTTCGCGCCCGGCCATCCACGATCAGATCATAGCCGCGCTCTCCGCCGCGCGCTCAACCGGCTGGGATGGTTTGCTTGCTGAGCAGCGGGCCTACCTGGACGACTTCTGGACGCGGGCAAACGTCGAGGTCGAGGGCGATCCGGCGATCCAACAGTCGGTGCGTTTCGCCCTCTTCCACGTTCTGCAGGCAGGCTCACGCGCGGAGCAGCGTCCCATCCCGGCGAAGGGGCTGACGGGTCCCGGTTATGACGGTCATGCCTTCTGGGACACGGAGACCTTCGTGCTGCCGGTGCTGACGCTGACTATGCCTTCCGCCACAGCCAACGCGTTGCGCTGGCGCTACACAATTCTTGATCAGGCGAGGGAGCATGCGCGGCAGCTTGGGCTGCGCGGTGCCGTCTTCCCCTGGCGTACTATCATGGGGACAGAGTGTTCGGGCTACTGGCCTGCGGGCACCGCCGCGTTTCACATCAATGCGGACATCGCCTACGCCGTGGCCAACTACCTTGAGGTGACTGGCGATAGCGCATTCGAGGAGGAGGTGGGCCTTGAGCTGCTCGTCGAGACGGCGCGGATGTGGTGTTCCCTCGGGTACCTCAACACCACCACCGACCAGTTCCGCATCGATGGTGTCACTGGACCCGATGAGTACGGTGCCATCGCTGATAACAACGTCTACACGAACCTCATGGCCCAGCACAACCTGCGCTGGGCGGCAGAGGCGGCGCTGCGCCTTCCCGATAAGGCCCGCCTTCTTGGAGTGGACGCCGATGAGGTTGCGAGCTGGCGCGAGGCGGCTGAGAAGATGTGCATTCCGTACGATGAGCGACTTGGGGTGAACCCGCAGGCCGATGCCTTTACTGAACACGAGGTATGGAACTTCGCAGACACCCCGCCGGAGAAGTATCCCCTGCTCCTGCATTTCCCGTACTTTGACCTCTATCGCAAGCAGGTCCTTAAGCAGGCTGACCTTGTGCTGGCGATGCACTTGCGCGGTGACGCCTTCACGGCCGAGCAGAAGGCGCGCAATTTCGCGTACTACGAGCAGTTGACCGTGCGTGACTCCTCGCTGTCGGCATCCACGCAGGCTGTGCTTGCCGCCGAGGTAGGTCAACTCGACCTCGCCTACGACTATCTCGGTGAGGCCGCGCTTATGGATCTCAACGATCTGGAGCATAACGTGCGGGACGGGGTTCACATGGCCTCACTGGCGGGGGCCTGGACGGCGCTGGTCGCCGGGTTCGGTGGCATGCGCGTGCAAAACGGCGCGCTCTCCTTCGCGCCGCGCCTGCCCGGCGCGCTGGGGCGGATCGCCTTCCACCTCATGTTCCGCGGTAGCAGCCTGCGTGTTGAGGTGAAGGCGACGGAAGCGACGTACTGCCTGCTCGACGGCGCACCGTTAACAGTACGGCATCACGGCGAGGAGATCCTGCTGCCTGTGGATGGGGAGATCACCCGGCCCATTCCAGAGATGCAGGTGGGGCCGCGTCCCTCCCAGCCGGCAGGGCGTGCTCCGATACCGCGAGGGGCGCGCGGATAGACCCCAGGGATGCCCCCATCCGCGTAGGGATTCGTAATACCTTGTTCTCTTGCCAGGAATCAGGTATACTAGCCAGGAACTTTGCAGTGTGTTCTGGTTGTGCCTGGAGGAAATCCGTGAAAATTACATGTAAGCAGCAAGACCTGAGCCGGGGACTTTCGGCTGTGAGCCACGCCGTCTCAAATCGCAGCACGCTCCCCATCCTTGCCAATATTTTACTGGCCACCGATCATGGGCGCTTGAAGCTGTCCGCCACGAACCTGGAGATCGGCATCAATTGCTGGGTGGACGCGGAAGTGCATGAAGAGGGAACCACGACGATTCCCGCGAGTTTCGTGACGCAGTCTGTCGGCGCTCTACCCCAGGGCTCCGTGGACATCAGCGTCCCCAACGACTCGCATACCATCAATATCAGATGCCTGGATATCAATACCAACATCAAGGGTATGGACGCCTCCGAGTTCCCGCTGATCCCCAGCGCCGAGGGCAGCGAGACGCCGGTACTGCTGGACGCGGCCCTGCTCAAGGAGATGATCGCGGAAGTAGCCTTCGCCGCTGCCAAGGATGAGTCGCGCCCCGTCTTTACCGGCGTGCAGGTGCAGGTGCAGGGCGAGAAGATCACCTTCGCCGCCGCCGACGCCTTCCGCCTGGCGGTACGCGTCGCAGCCCTGCCCGGTGAAGATCAGAATCACCCGGATATCCTGATCCCGGCCCGCACCCTGACCGAGCTGGCACGCATCCTGCCCTCCGAAGGCCCGGTCCACATGATCGTGACGCCCAACCGTAGCCAGGTGCTGTTCCATACCGAGCAGATCGACCTGGTCTCGCGCCTGATCGACGGCACGTTCCCCAACTACCACGCGATTATTCCCAAAGAGCACAGCACGCGGGCGGTCGTCGAGACCAAAACGCTGGCCGAGCGCGTGAAGTCGGCGGCCCTGTTCGCGCGCAGTAGCTCCAATATCGCCCGCGTCAAGATCGCGCCTGGCAACAGCGACCTGGAACCCGGCACGGTGACAATAGAGGCCACCGCCGAGGACCTTGGCGATAATACCAGCACGCTCAACGCGGCGGTGGATGGGCCGGAGGTGCAGATTATCTTCAATGTCGAGTACCTGGCCGACGTGCTGAGTGTGATCGATACGCCAGAGGTGGCCATTGAAGTCAACTCCGCTACCAAGCCCGGCGTGGTGAAGCCCGTTGGCTCTTCCGATTATACCTACGTGATTATGCCGATGCACGCGAACCGCTAGCCAGCTAGCGCACCGGGCACGCATGATGCTTCATGTGTGCCCGTCTACACCTTACGTAAACGGACGCCTGAATGTACCTTTCGCACCTCGCGCTGACCGACTTTCGCAACTATAGACACCTTGAACTCACGCTCGGTCCCGGTTTTTCCCTTTTCTCTGGCGAGAACGCGCAGGGCAAGACGAACCTGCTTGAGGCCGTGGCGATGATCTCTACCAGCACATCTTTTCATGCCTCGGCTGACCGCGAGGTGGTGAACTGGTACGCGCACGATCACCTGGCGCGCATCGAGGCCGCTGCCCAGCGCCGCCAGGATCAGGTGGAGGTCGAGCTGGTGGTCTTTGATCCAACGCCCCCCGATATGGGTCGAAGCACCGAGCCTGGCAGGCGCATCGAGATCCCACTCAGCGCGCAGCGCAAACGCATCAAGATCAATCATGTCCCCAAGCGCTCCCTCGACCTGATTGGCCAGGTGACCAATGTGCTCTTCGCCCCGGCGGATCTGCACCTTGTCGATGGCTCGCCCGACGAACGCCGCCGCTTCCTCGATCGCTGCCTCTGCCAGGTGCAGCCCCGCTACTGTCAGGCGCTGCAACAATATCGCAAGATTATTACGCAACGCGCCGCCCTGCTCAAGCGTATCCGTGACTACCAGGAGGACCCACGCCAGCTCGATTATTTAGATGAGCGTCTGACAACACTCGCTAGCCTGCTGCTCTTTGAACGCCAGCGTTTGATTGGCGCCCTCAATGACCTGGCGCAACCCTTGCAAGAGGAGATCAGCGGCGGGCGCGAGCAGCTCCAGGTTGTCTACCGGCCGACGTTCAAGGTCGATCCTGGCTGGTCGCAGGCGGAGGCCCAGCCGCATTACCGCCAGCAGTTGCGTGACGCGCGACGCAAGGAGATCCAGCAGGGCGTTTGCCTCCTGGGACCGCACCGCGATGACCTGGATTTCCTGGTGAACGGCATGAGTATGATTACCTACGGCTCGCGTGGCCAGCAACGCACGGTCGCCCTCTCTACCAAGCTGGCGGAACTGGCCTATATGCGCGCCGCCACCGGCGATGAACCAGTCCTGCTGCTCGATGATGTGTTCAGCGAACTCGATATCCCCCGCCGCGCACACCTGCTGCAAGCCGTGCTCCAGCACGAACAGGTGCTGCTGACAACCACCGATTATGCCAGCTTCCCCCCCGAAATCCTGGCTAGATCTCACACATACCAGGTCGTCAATGGAGAGATTCACCCGCTGTAAACGTATGAAAGGGTCAAGAACACATGGCTATCGTAATACATGAGGCTACTCCAGATCATGCTGAGGCGATCAGGGAGGTGCAACGACATACATGGATCGCTACCTATCCCAACGCAGAGTATGGCATTACGAAAGCAGATATTGAGGCGTGGTTTTATGAAACTCCTGAAAAGGCGCCTATCAGGCGAGAACAACGGAGACAATCGGTGGCGACTGCTCCTTTTCACGCCTGGATAGCCATGGATGGAGAAACCGTCGTTGGCTTCTGTATGGTGAAACAGGAGCAGCAAGAGCATCTGGTTCAGGCCCTCTACGTCCTGCCAGAATACCAGGGCCAGGGAGTGGGGAAGCGCCTCCTGCAAGCCGCGCTTCAGTGGTTCGGAGCAGGCAAAGAAATCGTGCTCAATGTCGCATCGTACAATGAGAAGGCGATG
>JBDTHH010000604.1:0-4371 GCA_039937055.1 Ktedonobacteraceae bacterium
GGAGGGGCCTTTTCCTCCACTTAATAGTATGGCTAGAAAAATGTGGGTAAAAGACAGGCTGGCCTGCGCCCTGCTCCAAGGCCGACATCTTTTGCCCTCTGCTGGATCTCTCCCTATGTAGTATCAACCAATGGGCAACCCGTCGCCCCTACGGAGACGCAGAAGCGCTGTCCCGGAGGCGGGCGGGGCCAGCCGTCGCCCCTACGGATAGGTCAGCCACGGCAGATGATGTTGCCTGTGGGCCGACATGTCACCTCATCGCGTCTCATCCCCCGGCACGCTAACATGTACTGGCTCCCCTTGAGAGTACACTGCTTCCGCTTGCTCTGGGGTCTGCCCCACCAGCGCCGCCTGCGCCTGCTCTCGCCGTCGCCAGTAGATCACCAGCAAGGCAATGATGGCATAGAGCGGGAGCAGGCCGACGAGCCAGCCGAGCCAGGCGGGGACGGCCGGGGGAGCGGTCGCGGTAATCGGGACAATCGTTGAGCCGTGACCCTGCGGGCCATCGACAGCTATCTGGAGCGTCCAGGGACCGCTGACGGGGATCTCCGCCTCGCCCTGCACACCGCCTGGCACATTGGCGTCGGGACTGAGGCTGGCCTTCACAGGCGTGGCGCTGACGCCCTGACCGGGAACCGAAACAACC
This sequence comes from Ktedonobacteraceae bacterium, assembly GCA_039937055.1. Classification (GTDB taxonomy): domain Bacteria; phylum Chloroflexota; class Ktedonobacteria; order Ktedonobacterales; family Ktedonobacteraceae; genus JALYTT01. The sequence goes on from JBDTHH010000604.1 coordinate 647, forward strand.
GTGTAGGTCAGACCACCATGAAGCGACGGCTGGGGCGCGATGGCGAAGGGCAGTGCGAAGCCGGCATTGGCCGGATCAGCGTAGAGGCTGACCTTGAGTTGGTAGGGTCCCGCTGTGACCTGCTGCACACGTGCCGGGGTGCTGCTGTGCATGGTCGCCAGCAGCGAGAAGGTGATCATGGCGCCCAGCGCGAGCGTGCCGATGATGCCCGCGACAAGTAGCCCAAGCTGAAACGCTTTTGGCATCATCGTTACCTTTCCAGCACACGCATAAATGCGCCCATGTTGCGACCCAGGCGGCTCCCGATATACGCGCCAGGAATACCCAGCAGCGAGAAAGCCAGGAAAAACCAGGGATACCGGCTCCCCAGCCGGAAGGCCAGCACGAAGAAAGGCGATGAGAGGATGCCGATCAACACAACCATCACTATGGTCAGCCGGCTGGCAGACCAATTGCGGCGTCGCGCAACTTCTCTAATAACGTCGAAGAGGATCGCCGCCAGGATAGGTCCAAGGGGCCATTGGAAGACCATCAGCGCATAAGGCACATCGGGTCGCCGGAAGGCCAGTTGCTCGATAGCCGCCAGGGTAGTGGTTGCCGGCGGCACAAAGACCTGCATCAATAACGCGAAGAGGCCGTACACGACACCCACGCATGTGGCAGCCCAGCGCCATTCCACCGCCCGCACGGCAGTGAAGAGCGCCCAGGCGCAGACGAATGCCAGCAAGACAATCTCAGCGAAAATGGTCAGGGTCCCGGCGGTAAAGTCAGTAAGCAGCATAAGGATGCACATCATCACGCCCAGGGCCAGCAAGCCGCCCAGCGAGGCCGCGCGCGCGGCCCCCACATCGCCGGTGCGTGTCGCGAGCGTGGCCGCCGACAACAGCATATAGGCCGCTCCCAGCGCGACGAGGCCCATCCCCAGCAGTGCCATCACATGGAAGGGCGCAATCACCGCTACATCGATGCCGTAGAGGGCGTGCCAGTAGCTATCCAGCGAGAAGGCGATGGCCGCCATCAAGCCCGCGTATCCAGCGATGTACGCGCCCAGCGACGAGCGGAAGATACCCGCGAAACCCGTGCCTGTCTGGGCTACCACGGGACTATGCCGCGCCCACAACGTCTCGACAAGCACGCCCACCAGTGCCGCCAGCCCGCTCAGTGTCACCCCTCCGAGGATCATGATATGGGGTGGGATCAGCGTACGGTCGCGTCCAATCAGCGTATGCCACTGGATGTCCCAGCTTGTCCCCAGGATAAAAATCAGCGCGCTGAATGTGATAATTGCCCCAAGCGCCAGGCGCAGTATCCACACCGACCGCAATGTACGTGCGGCAGGCTGCGCGGTGGATACCAGCCGCGCGCCGTCGATTACTTTTGCCATAATAATTGTCCTTTCTTATGCATTTTCCAGAGCCAGCAGGTGGACAGGGCATAGGCCAGCCCCCAATCGCGTAGGGCGCAGGCCAGCGGCGCCCCTACACGAAATACACCATGATCGTCTAGGGCGCAGGCCAGCGGCACTCCTCGCGGGCGCTATGTTCCAACCCTTCGGCTCCCCTTGCCTGCCGACAATGCCGCGCCCATGCAGGCCACGCCGGGGTACAAGGTCACAATGCTCGCCACAAATATCCCAATGCGTCTCATCCACTATCTACGGTCCATGAAGAGGTTTTGTTACATTCCCAGGACTCGCCGGGATGAGGTAAAATACATATGTATGGATGATACTACATTTACACAAGAATAGGAAGTTGTAATCATGCCAGAAACACCTCTCTCGGAGGCAGCCGCGCGGTTGCACGGCTTTGATGATTTTGTGCGTGCGATCATGCAGGAATGGAAGGTGCAGGGGCTGGCCATCGCGATCGTCAAGGACGACGAGGTGCTGCTCGCGCGTGGCTTCGGGCTGCGCGATGTCGATAGCAAGCAGGAAGTGACGGCGCGCACACTCTTTCCCATCGCCTCCTGCACCAAGGCCTTCACGACAGCTTCGCTGAGCATCCTGGCGGACGAGGGCAAACTGGATTGGGATGCCCCCGTCAGAACGTACCTGCCGGCGTTCAAGCTCTACGATGCCTTCACCACAGAGCATATCACGCCACGCGACCTCGTGACGCACCGCACGGGCCTGCCGCGCCACGACCTCATGTGGTACAACTCCACGGCCACGCGCCAGGAACTCTTCGAGCGCTTGCAGTACCTTGAGCCGACGAAAGATCTGCGCGCGCTGTGGCAGTATCAGAACCTGATGTACATGGTGGCGGGCTATCTCGCCGGCGAGGTATCCGGCGCAAGCTGGGAAGATGTAGTGCAGACGCGCATCTTTGACCGGCTCGCGATGGGCAGCAGCAACTTCTCCATTGTGAAGACTGTTCAGGAGGCCAGCGACTTCTCTCATCCCTACAAGGAGGAGAAGGACGAGGTGAAGGAGATCCCCTTCTATGCCGCACAGGGAGCCATCGCGCCAGCCGGGGCCATCGTCTCCAGCGTTGCCGATATGGCCAACTGGCTGCGTATGCACCTGAAGCGGGGCAAGTATGGAACTGAGCAGGTGATCTCCGCGAGCCAGGTGGCGCAGTTGCACGCGCCGCAGATGATTATGCCTGAGTCGAGCAAGTTCCCGGAGACGCCGTATACCAGCTACGCCATGGGCTGGTTTGTCGAGCCGTACCGCGGCTATTCTATGCTCTACCACGGCGGCAACATCGACGGCTTCAGCTCGCTGACATCGCTCTTCCCTAGAGAGAACATCGGCGTGGTCGTGCTCACGAACATGAGCGCCTCATCTGTCCCCGAAATCCTGACCTACAACATCTTTGAGCGCCTCCTCGACCTGGACCAGGTACCGTGGAGCGAGCGCATGATGAAGGAGCATCTCGAAATCAAAGAGGCCGGCGAGAAGGGCAAGGAGAAGAGCGCCAGCGACCGTGTTCCCGCTACCAGTCCATCTCATCCCCTGGCAGCCTACACCGGCGACTTCGAGCATCCCGGCTACGGCGTCATCTCGGTCACGCTGGACGGCGAGCAGTTGCAGGGTACCTTCAACAACATGCAGTTCCCGCTCACGCACTACCACTATGACATCTTCGAGTTAAAGATCGAACGCTTCGACATCGATCTGAAGGTCTCCTTCACCGCCAACGTCAAGGGCGACATCGATACGCTGATCGCGCCCTTCGAGGTGACCGCCAGCGATATCGTCTTCAAGCGCGTCCCCAGCAAACAGATGCAGATCAGGAGCTTCCTGGAGCCATTCGCCGGCGAATACACGTTGATGGGCGAAAGCCTGATCGTGGCCCTGAAAGGCGAAAGCACGCTCTTCGTCAGCGTACCCGGCCAGCCCGACTACGAACTGACCCCCTACAAAGGCACCGAGTTCCACGTGCGCAACCTCTCCGGCTTCAGCATCGAATTCAAACGCGACGCCTCCAACGCTGTGACCGAAGCCATCCTCACGCAACCACATGGCATGTTCACGGCGAAGAGGACGTAGGGGCGCCGTTTACAAGCCCGTGCAGACCCAAAGACATCACACGTAGGGGCGCCGTTTACAAGCCCGTGCATCATCCATGGCATCATGATCACGTCGGTGATGCACGGGCTTGTAAACGGCGCCCCTACGCCGTGCTCCTTCTTCTCGGACAGATGGACGCCGTGGAAAGCGCTCCGCCTGATATCGGCGGAGGCACATCGCTATATCGCCTCGATCTGTCGTATACTAC
>JBDTHH010000605.1:0-5182 GCA_039937055.1 Ktedonobacteraceae bacterium
GTGCGCGACAACGAAGAGGAGCACGAGCGCGAGTATGGTCAGGAGAACTGCAAAGCAGCCCCAATTTTTCAGTCCGCCAGCCTCGATAAACTTCGCATCTGCTTCCATGTTGCGCGGCTCGTACATACGACCTCTCTCTTATTGACCTTCTCAACCGTTATAACATATAGTTATAACACATAGAAGATTGCTTTTACCAGGATTCGGACAACTGTTTCACAAGCGTCACCGTCATTTCTCTGACTGTATGAAGAAACTGCTGCGCAGATTTGTTAGGTGGTCCAATTCGTCGATAGACCAGCGCAAAGATGAATGTTTCAGCGACATCCGCAATAGGCAAGAGCCGAAGACCATCCTCCCTCTGAGAGCGCCAGAGTAATGCAGGTGGGATGAGCGTGACTCCAGATCCCAGCTTCACCAATTCCTTGAGTGCTTCGACCGAGGCAATTTCGATCACTGGCCGTACGTTGATGCCCCGTTGTAGAAACAGACGGTCGAGCACCTGTCTCAGTCGAGCTTCTTTGTCTAAGAAAATAAGCGGCTCCGAAACAATCCGTGCCAGGGTCAGATCTTCAAGAGCGCAGTGTGTAAGTGGATGGTGAGGAGGCACCAGGAGCTGGAGGGGTTGACGAAAGAGTTCTTTGATGACAACCACATCCGAGTGCATAGCAGGATCATAGATAAAGCCGAGATCAACGACCTCTCGTTCGACCAGAGCAATCACTTCATCGCTCCGATGAACATGCACTGTTAGATGAATGTCAGGAAACTGCTGGCGAAATGAAGCCAATAGAGAGGGTAATACTGCTGCTGCAAGGGAAGGGTTACATCCAATCGTAAGGAGGCCGCTCTGTCCCTGTTGCCAGCGTAAGAGTTCCTGCTGTCCTTGTTGCAGAATTTCAGTGGCTTGTTTCGCATATTCAGTCAATGCCTGCCCGGCAGGGGTTAACCGCACGCGTTGTTTCTCGCGTTTGAAGAGGGTCACGCCAAGTTCTTGCTCAAGCAGAGCAATCTGGCGGCTAAGTGCTGGTTGCGTTACGAAGCAGAGATCAGCCGCTTTCCGAAAATTTTGAGTATGGGCAGCCGCTAAGAAGTAGTTGAGTTGGCGCAGTTCCATCCTATCTCCCTTAGCATAATGTCCAGTTGATGTTGTCTCGTTATCATCTACAAGAGAAAAAAGCATTAGACATATCACCTTCCTCTCATTATACTTCGTAGTAAGGCCACGCGGGAGCAGCAATGTCCTATTCAGTCAACCTTTATTTCACAGGGAGAAGAACGTATGTCAGAGACCAACCAGTATGACACCCTTCAACAGGCCCAGGAGAGAGAGCATAGACTTCTCGTTCAGCAGCGTTTTGGCGCGACAGCGCAGGCGTATGCAAGTAGCACTGTTCATTCTCAGGGTCCAGACCTGGATTGGATTGTCGAAGCAGCCGCACTTACCGGGAAAGAGTTGGTAGTAGATGTTGCAACGGGAACAGGGTTCACTGCATTTGCCCTCGCCCCCTATGCTCACGAGGTTGTGGGCATTGATATTACCATGCCCATGCTTGAAGCTGCTCAACGACTGGCTACTGAACGCCAGCTAACGAACGTCCGTTTCCAGCAAGGGGATGCTCTGGCGCTTCCCTTTTCTAGCAGCAGCGTTGATCTCGTAGCTTGCCGCCATTCTGCTCACCATTTTTCAAAGATTTCCCATGCTGTTCAGGAGTGGGCGCGTGTGCTTAAACCTGGAGGGAAGCTTCTTCTTGCTGACTCGATCTCCCCAGAAGAGCCAGAGCTGGACATTTTCCTCAATGAGATCGAGGTGCTCCGGGATCCTTCCCACATCCATAACTATCGGATCTCAGAGTGGCTTACGCTGCTCGGTGAGGGAGGATTGACAGCAAGCGTGCTGCGGGAATGGGGCATTCCTCTGGATATACGTTCCTGGACGCAACGTATGCAAACACCAGCAGAGGATGTTGAGAGAATCATTCAATATTGTGCTAATGCTTCACCGGTAGAGCAAGAGCGATTTCACATTGAGCAGCTTGATGGCCTGTTTTCGTTTATGCTTCCAGCAGCTCTGTTTGTTGGAGTTAAGTCGGCCTGAATGTTCCTTTAACAGAAATTTATCTCTGATTTAACAAAAATAAGCTATAATTAGAGGGTCTTCAGGAATTTTCTTGAAGGCTGTGTACCCTCTAGGCAAATACCGGCACTTTCCCATCTTTTCTCATTGGCTGCTTCAACTGAGAAAAACTTGCTCATTGGGTTCGTTCGATGAAGGAGCATTGATCTATGAAGAAACGTTGGCGCCTGATTGCGTCAATAGGAGCGGTAGCGGTTGTGTTGTTCGGGGCCACGCTTGGCCTGGCTAGCAGGGTTTCTGCGTCCAGTACACAGGCCACCGATCAGCGGTCCAACACGACCACTCCTATTCAACACCTGGTTGTCATTTTCCAGGAAAATGTTTCATTTGATCACTATTTTGGCACCTATCCCTATGCCACCAACCCCGCGGGTGAGCCAGCTTTCCAGGCCAGAGCAAACACCCCAACGGTCAATGGGCTGACGCCTGCCTTGCTGACCAATAATCCCAACGCGGCCAATCCACAGCGGCTTGATCGCTCGATGCCCATTACGTGTGATCAAGATCACGCGTATACTGATGAGCAGAAGGCCTATGATCGCGGACTCGTCGATCAATTTGTGCAGTCTGCTTCAGGGAGTCACTGCACGGATAAATCCATTGTGATGGATTATTACGATGGCAATAGCGTCACGGGCCTGTGGAACTATGCTCAGCACTTTGCCATGAGCGACAATTCCTTTGGGACCACCTTTGGTCCTTCGACACCCGGCGCGATAAACCTGGCTTCTGGTCAGACGCATGGCGCCACGCCTGCGAACTTTGGATATCCGGACTATCCGGTGACTTCCAATGGCACTTTATTGAACGATGCCGATCCAGCCTATGATGATTGCTCTGCCAATGGCACCACCATAGCTATGTCTAGTCAGAACGCGGGCGATCTACTCAATGCGCAGCATGTTACCTGGGGCTGGTTTGAGGGTGGTTTCGCGCCTTCATCTACCGTCAATGGCAAAGCGGTGTGTGCCACAACCCATACCAACGTCGGTGGCACCGTTGTGACGGACTATATCCCCCACCACCAGCCATTCCAGTACTACCAGTCCACCGCCAATCCCCATCACCTGCCACCGTCGTCGCTCAAGATGATCGGGAAAAGCGACCAGGCGAATCACCAGTACGACCTGCAATACTTCTGGTCGGCCATAAAAGAGGGGCAGATGCCTGCGGTCAGCTTCCTCAAAGCGCCTGCCTACCAGGATGGACACGCTGGCTATTCTGACCCGCTCGACGAGCAAACATTCGTGGTCAACACCATCAATAAGCTGCAAAAAACTCGCGAGTGGAAGAACACGGCCGTCGTCATTGCCTACGATGACTCCGATGGCTGGTACGATCATGTCCTCGGTCCCATCGTGAGCCAGTCGAATGATCCCAATGATGCCCTGACCGGTCCCGGCTCATGCGGGACCGCCAAAGCTGGCGCCTATCAGGGCCGTTGTGGCTATGGTCCTCGTCTGCCATTGCTGGTGATTTCGCCCTTTGCGAAAGATAACTTCGTCGATCACTCCGTCACAGACCAGACTTCCATCCTGCGCTTTATTGAAGACAATTGGAAGCTGAGCAGAATTGGCGATCAGTCCTTTGACGCGCTGGCGGGAACACTGAACAATATGTTCAATTTCCATGACCGAGATGGCAGAAATCTGTACCTGAATCCCACCACAGGTGAGCCTACAAGTAACTGAGTTGAGCTTTCTGATGCGTGTTCTCTGCTAAGAGGCACCGCATCAGTGAGCGACTGGGAGCAGGGTGTGAGTATCATCAGAACAGCAATGAGTTCCGCTGATACTCACATCCTGTTCAGTTTTAGGCACCGTCAGAAAAAACATTGATCGAGCTTCTACTCCTAACTGTTCATTGGAATAGCCGTCTCTTGAGCGTTCACACTTCCTACAAAGGCACAGTCACTGTAAAGAGGACACACGTTGCATGCAGGCCGTTGGGCATGACAGATCTGCCGTCCATGGCGGATAAGATTGACATGCAGTGGATAGACCCATTCAGGCGGCGTCACTTTTGCAAACAGGGTGTGAGCCGCATCAGCACTGACTTTCGGGCCGATTAATCCTAAACGTCGCGCCGTTCTCCATACGTGTGTATCAATGGGAAAAGCAGGCCGGTCAAGGTGGAACATCAGGACGCAGGCGGCTGTCTTCGGCCCAACTCCCGGCAGTTGACGCAGATAGTACCAGGCTTCCTCGGTTGTACGGCTGGCAAGTTCAGCATACACATACTCTGCAAGTGTTTTTGTTTCTCCCCGTTCCTGTTGCTGCTCTGTGAGCGTATGTAAGACATCCTGAATCCGAACTGATTTAATAGTCGCTAATCCGCCACTTTTAATAGCCTCGGCAATTTTATGGGTCGCTGCGTCCCGCGCAGATTCCCAGGTAGGAAACGCCGTAACCAACTGCTGGTAGGCACGTCCTGAATTAATATCTGAGGTATGTTGTGAGAGGATTGTCGCGATTAACCCTCCGAGTGGATCATTGTCAGGTTCGTTCTGTGGTTCACCATACGTAGCAATAAGCTTTTCATACACCCGCGCTAAGTGAATCGTTGGTATCACTGATGTTGACATTCCCTTTTTCCTATCAAATGGTTTATGGTATGCAAGTATTCTATCGTTGCTCTCTTCTCTATGCAAGAGAGAAGCTGTGTTTAGCTATTAAATTAAAGCCAGGTGATTGCCAAGCTGTTAGATCCCTAACTAGACGTATGGGTAGATACTTAGTATCCGCTGTTCTGCTGCTGGTTCATCTTGCTTTTTATTGTATACTTTTCACAAAGGCAAGTCACAACATAGCAAGCTTCCTGAATTTAGGATGGTCACTAGAAAAATGAGCAGACAAGAAAAAGCCATAGAGCGGATTGCTGCCAGCAAAAAAAACAGTGTCAAGAGATGAGGAGTATACACGATGATTGATTTACGCAGCGATACAGTGACATTACCTTCGCCTGCCATGCGCGAGGCGATGTATCGCGCCGAGGTTGGCGATGATGTGTATAAAGAAGATCCCACCATTAACCACTTGCAGGAGT
>JBDTHH010000606.1:0-5920 GCA_039937055.1 Ktedonobacteraceae bacterium
ATTATGCCGCCTTACAGATCCGTTACCTCATCTCATTATTACTACGACATCATCCACTCTGTTTTCTACCTGAAGCAACTTCTAGCTGCAACTCTCGGATTTTTCGTCGCCAGTAGAAGGTGCTACCAATCAGCAGGATGATGAGGAACAGCACGAGTCCAATGAACCAGGGCCATAGAGAGGCATTTTCTCCATTCACCAGAGCTGAAAGAGTGAGGGGTGGAGTAATAGCTGGGAGTTGTTGCGTAGTGATGGCAAACGGGGTTTGATAGCGCAAGATATGCTTGTGTCCATACGTCAAAGTCAGGACCGCTATATAATCGCCCATGCCCAGGGCAGGCAGATTCACAAGAACAGGATAATCGATGGTGGTCTGTGGCAGGAACGTATTGAGATTCAGGGTCAGATTCTGCAGGAGATGGCCATCAATGTCGGTAACTTGCAGGGTTCCATAGGGTTTGAGCATCATGGTCCCGGCATTATTAAGCCCTACCAGCAGCGTCTGGTGGTTGGCTATCAGGCCCACCTGAATACCACTGGCCGCCAGTTGTTCTCTGGGGGGACCGGGCAGGTCAACCTGGACGGCGATGATAACACGCCGGGCCAGATCTATCTGGATAGTGGTGGACTTGAGCAGGCTTTTCTGCGAGATATCCTCGGCGGCGATGCCCCCAACGTGCTGGCCGGGACGCGTGATGCTGGGAATAACAAGCTTAAATGGGATCACCTTGCTCTGGCCGGGTGCGAGCGTCAGCTTTTGAATATTCAGCTTGAGCCAGGACCCTACGTCGTTGCGCTCGTAGTTCTGCGAGAGATAGACAACGCCGCTCGTCTGCCCTGTGGTGGCGTCGATGGGATAGAGGTTGACGGTTCCTGGCGCATTGCCACTATTGGTCACGCGCACAGCATGTTTCTCGTTGGCGCCAGGGCGAGTAGTGATCACAAAGTATGTGCCGGTGGTGGGATCGGTATCAGCCGTAGTGATAGGCCGCATGCTAAAGAGCGCTCTGCCGCCGACAACAGCACGCGCCGTCGGGGTAGGGGTGTGGGTCGCAGATGCGCGAATGATGGGCGTGCGTGTTGTAGATACGCGGATGGTAGGGGCGCGGTTTACAGGGGCGCGGTTTACAAGCCCGGCCGCCTGCCCTCCTTCAGCGGTCGTTTGCACCAAAAATACGCTAACGAGGAGCGCCATCAGGGCCATGAAGACAATACGTCTATGATACAAAAATATGGCACACGCTACCAGGCGTTGCCGGTGCTTCCCCTGCGCCTTGCACTCCGCGCAAGGGGGCAAAGATGCGTTCATTTTCCACCCATCCCCATTTCCACCTATCTCTATCAAGCATACCGGCTCCCCTCACTGCTGGCAATGCCTGCGCCCAGTGGCTGACCGGTGCCCTTAAGGCCCACTGGCTATGCTCAACGTGAGGACGCTGGTGTAGGTGCCAGCGTACGCATTGGCAGGAATGACCAGCGTGATCGTTGTTGTGATGCTAAAACTGCCCATTCCCGAATCTGTCCTGGCGTTATACAGCGTCACTGCCGGGGGAGGTGTCAGCGCCGCGGGAATAGCGACAGGGAACCCGACGTTGGGCGTTGGCAGCGTAGAGGTACCTGTGGCTACCACCGTGGGAGGGTCCTGACTCGAAGAAGCGTTTGTCGGCAGTGTGTGAGGCGTGCCATCAACGATCGTAGTGAATGCGGTAGAGGTCACCGAAATGCTCCAGCCTTTATGCAGCCCTGTCGCATCGGTAACATATATGCGTATAGTGTACGTCGCTAACTGGTTCTGGCCATTCAGGACCACAGTAGGTACGGCTGTGATCAGGGTATTTGACATCGTCAAAGGCCCGGACTGGATGACTGCCACGATGTTTGTATTCGTCGTTGTCGTTGAGGTAATCATATATGGGTTCGCGAAAACAGTATGCGTCCTGCCAGGTATGACACTCTCAACCACCATAGCTCCAGCCCCCAGCAGCAACAGAATGCTGAGATAAAAACTGATGATACGTTGTTTGAGTGCGAACATGCCAACATATCCCTCTTTTGTGCTTGCCACGCCTATCCTTTATCCCAGGGATCGCACACGTTGCTCATTCTTCGTAGCTGCATAAGTGATGTGTGCGATGCTCCGTCCTTTATCGATTTGCTTTCTACAGTATACCATTTAATACATTTTTTGTAAATTTATGTATATTACTGTTTTAATTAGATAGAAAGACATTATATTCATATATTCTATAATCTCTTTGTGCAAGATAGAAGTGAAGGAGCATAAGGGGCCAATAAATAAGAGGGGGGAGCGAGAAAGGATGTTACCCTTCGGCTCTTTTTTACGTGTTACTCTATGTAACCAACAGGATCATCGATAATCACCCGTATAGGGCTGGCCTCATCCGTAGGGCGTGGCTGGCTTCGCCGTCCCATATCCACGGGGACGGCGAAGCCAGCCACGCCCTACGGATGAGGCCATAGAAGGAAGAACAGGTATGCGTGCTGTGCTCATCTTGAATCCGGTTTCAGGGATATCGACGGTATCCACGGCGCAAATGACGCCGGAGGAGAAGGAGGCGGTGGTACTTGATAGCCTGCGCGCGCATGGTGTTGAGGTGGAGGTATATCATACGGAGCTGGAAGATACCGGGCAGGCGCTGGCCAAACGACTTGCTTTGCAGGGCGCGGAGGTGGTGATCGTCGCCGGAGGAGATGGCACGGTGCATTCTGTAGCTAAAGGGCTGATAGGTATGCCAGTGGCCCTGGGGATCATACCGGTGGGCACTATGAACAACCTGGCGCACAGTTTGAATATTCCTGATACAGTTGAGGGCGCGTGCGCCGTGATCGCCGTGGGCCAGCAGAGTCTATTCGATGTTGGGCAGATCAATGGGCATCTCTTCCTGGAAGTTGCGGGCATCGGCCTGGAGGCCGCGCTTTTCACGCATGCCGAGGACATCAAGCGTCCAGGACTGTTCTCAACCATCCGGGGCGTGGTGACAGGACTGGTCACACTGTTCACATTCAGGCCACCGATGATGCGTGTCTCTTTCAATAAAGGCCAACGGCGGCCTTATCATGCGATCCAGGTCACCATCTGCAATACCCCCTTTTACGGAGCACGCCTGCGCGCGGCGCCCGACGCCAGGGTCGATGATGGGTTGCTGGACGTACTGGTCTATAGAAATTTCAGCAAGCTTGAATACTTCCAGCATGCCATCTCCATCAGTCAGGGGCGCCGCGTCCTTCAGCCCAAGATTACCACCCAGCGGATCACCTCATTGAGCATCACCGCCTCCCATCCGGTAGAGATTCAAGCTGATGGTGTGGTTATCGGACACACACCGGCCCAGGTCAGTATCATGCCTGGCGCGTTGCGTGTGCTCGTGCCTGGGGTTGCCGCAACAGAGAGTGGGCAGGCGTCATGTATAGCAGCTACGTCTGACCAGCAAGGGGTGCGAAAATAATGATACACTGCTCAGCAAGAGTAGTTCATACACCATAACAACAGGTCCATAGAGAAAGGACGTTGCAATGTCGAGTAAGATAGGTCAACCAGCACCCGGAGATAGAGACCCGGTGGTCAATCTGCCGCCCGTCAATCCGCTACCACAGATTGCCACCACGGTTGAACAGAACGTTAAGCCAGTGGTTCAGGAGGTACAGCGCGTAGCGGCTGAGACCTCTGTTTCTGGTCGTAGTGCCGTCTCACGCGGAACCATCATCCTGGCTTTCTATGCCTGGATTCTTTCCGGCGCGGTCTTGTTTTCATTTATTGCGCGGCGCACGCAATTCTTCCCCGGCGATATGGGGATCACGCAGCTTCTGCAAGGAAGACGCAACTCCTGGTTCCGGCGCTTTATGCTAGCTATCTCGGAGATCGGTTTCCCGAAGTTTGCAGTCCCTACCACCCTTGGCGTCGCCGGGATATTCTGGGCGCTACGCTTCCGCCTGGAGGCTATTTTTGTCCTGCTGTCCAGCTCTTCCAATATACTCAACTGGCTGGTGAAACGCTTAATTAAACGCCCTCGCCCCACGCAGGAACTGGTGAGCGTTGTGAGGGTCATCAACGAGCCGAGCTTTCCCAGCGGCCACGTTATGCATTATACAAACTTCTTCGGGCTGCTGATCTATTTCCTGGCAACGAACTGGCCCTCAGGGCGGCTGCGCAATACGACTATCACTATCTGTAGCGGGTTAATTGGCCTCATTGGACCCTCGCGTGTGTATCTGGGGGCGCACTGGCCCAGCGATGTGGCGGCGGGCTACCTCTACGGTGGCCTGTGGTTCGGTGGCCTGATGGCTCTCTATTTACGCGTAAAGTCCTCGCTCCACCCCCCAACCGGCGAGATACCTGAAGTCATGAAGCCCTTGCAGCAGCCTGGCGACGAGAATTAAGCGTGGCAATATGAGGTAGGGACCCGGTTGACAAGCCATTGGTTAATACAAAATAGGAGACCCGGTGGGGAAACAGGAGCGCGCAGGATTGGGCCTCTTGCCTTCACCGGGTTATCTCTTGTTATACCCGTTTCTTCCCCGGCCACCAGGCCTCTAGAGATGGTGTACAGGAGGATGGTAGGAGTCTGCACTATGAAAAAGAGGGCGTGGTAGGAGTGTAGTAGGAGTCTGCTTCGGTATTATATGGGTAAAAGGGGCGTTCTCATCTTCTGAGATCTGTGGAATGCGAATTTGGTTCTCTACAATGCGCAAACGGCACATCGCTATGCTATACTTACTATCAACCTACATATTACTAGTCTACCTATGTCTCTTCGTTGTGAGCATAGATTTATACACTGGAAACAAAGAGGTGTGTGAGATGGGGGCAAGAGCTTGATGCAAGGAAAGAGCGATCTCACAGTAGCTGAAACTTCAGGGACAGGGTATCCCATCCAATTCATGCAGGGAGGCCATCTCCAAGATGTGCCTGCTCCGCTGGTGCGCGTGACGACGTGTGGAGGCTTCCACCTCGAAGTTGTGCAAGACGTGATCAGCGTGGATCCTCCGCTGGCTCGCTATCAGGTCATCACGCTTGAGCAGCGCCCCAGGGGCAGCCGGACGGGACTCACCTTGCTCAAAATGTTAGCCAGTCGTCCTGAGCATTATGCCTCCAAAGACTGGCTTGCTGAATATATCCCTCGCATGAGAAGCAGCGATGACGAGGAGGAAGAGGGCTGGGGGCGAGGATTGGTGCGGATCGATAATGTCGTCTCGCTCTTACGCAGTCTGCTCTGCCCACCCGGCATCGCGCAGGAGGACATGGCGCGCAAGAGACTGGTAGCCTATGTCAAAAACCACAAAGACAGCGGTCCAGGCTATCAGTTGGCATCCTTGCCTCTGCTCTGGCTAGACATAGACGTGATCGCTGCCACCGTCCAGCAAGCATGTCAGCAGGAGCAGGAGGGGCGTGATGCGCTGGCTGCCTGGGAACAGGTCTACGCCCTGGCCGCCAAAGGCAGCTACCTGCCGCAGGAGCCGTATAGCGACTGGGCCACCGACAAACGCGCTGAAATCGATGGCTATCTCAAACAAGCAGTGCTGGCCCTGCGTCGTCTCTTGCTTGCTCGCTACGGTGAAGCGGGTGAAGAGCGAGTGCTGGTGCTCTTACGGAACTATTGGCAGATGCATCCCATGGACGAGGATGTGTTGCGACCGCTCATGGAACTGCTGGGCAAGCGAGATTGTGTGCAAGAAGCGTTGGACTGCTACCAGCGTCTGTGTGAGCAGAGAGAGCAGGAAGGTAGCACACCACATCTACGCACCCAACAGACGGCACATGACGTACGTACCAGGCAGAGCCAGAACATACGAACGATCATCCATACGACGAACACTGCACTTCCTCTCAACAGCACCTCAGTGTTCCCATCCAATCAACAAGATACTTCATTTCCTTTGATCAGACAGGCTTTTTCAGAAA
>JBDTHH010000607.1:0-3309 GCA_039937055.1 Ktedonobacteraceae bacterium
AACCAGCGCGTCAAGCCAGCACATACGCGATCAATTGTGCAGCTACGAAGGGGGGTGGCGTCCGCCTGGGCGCCACTCCCCTGGGCACAGGGACCCGGCTTGCCAGGTTCCTACGCGATAGGGCTAGTCTTCGGCGGCGGGAACACTTTCTCTTTCCTCTGCATGAGTAGTTTGACCAAGAGCGTTCCCATTGAGACCACTGGAGAATGCGCCAGCGCCCGCCAGGGTATATTCGGGATAGGCGCTCACACCATGCTCGTGCAGATCCAGACCCTCAAGCTCGCCGGCCTTCGAGACGCGCAGCACGCCCACCTTTTTGAGAGCATACATCATCACCAACGAGACTGCGAGCGTCGCCGCGACAACAGAGAACGAGCCGAGCGCTTGCAGGCCGAGTTGGGATACGCCTCCTCCATAAAACAGGCCTCTCACCACTGACGTTGTATCGGCGCCGGTCGGGGTGGGCGCGCCATAGGCCCCCGTTGCGAACAAACCAAGCGAGAGCGTGCCCCAGATACCAGCGACGAGGTGGACAGGGACCGCGCCGATTGGATCATCAATGCGCAAGAATTCCAGCAAGTCCAGACCCCAGACCACCACGATGGCGGCGATAATGCCGATAAAGAAGGCCCCAATTGGATCAACCCAATAGCATGGACACGTGATGGCAACGAGACCGCCCAGGAACCCATTGACTGTCAGACCCAGGTCCCACTTCTTTGTACGGATGTAGGAGTAGAACAGGGCCGCCAGACCTGCTGAACAGGCAGCCAGGGTGGTGTTGAACGACACACGCCCGATGCCCACCGTATCCAGCGCCGAAAGGGTGCTGCCCGGATTAAAGCCATACCAGCCAAACCATAGGATCAAGCCCCCAACTGCGCCGATGACCAGGTCATGGGCCGGCGGTGGGCCACCCCCATCGCGCTTAAAGATACGCCCCAGACGAGGACCAAGCGCGATCGCGCCTGCCAGCGATATGGCGCCGCCGATACTATGGACCACTGTTGAACCAGCAAAGTCGTGGAATCCCGCCAGAGCGAGCCAGCCGTCTGGCCCCCAGACCCAGTGCCCGATGATCGGATAAATGAAGCCGGTTACACCGATGCTATAGAGGATGTCCCCCCAGAAGCCGCAGCGTCCAATCATGGCGCCTGACGTAATCGTCGAAGCGGTATCGGCAAACGCGAACTGGAAGACCCAGAAGGCCAGTGTCGGGATACCTGTCGTCATATAGGTAGAACTCAGGCCCATTAAGAAGAAGCCATGCGTCCCAATGACAGGTGTGCCTGGCTCGAACATGAAGGCGAAGCCCCAGGCCCAGAACAAGACGCCGCAGATACAGGTGTCAACAATACCCTCGACCAGGATATTGACAGATTCGCGTGAACGAGCGAAACCAGCCTCAAGCATCACAAATCCGACTTGCATACAAAAGACAAGGAAAGCAGCTACTAATGTCCAGACGGTGTTTACGGCATTAATTGTCGATAGATCAACAGTCCCCCTGGATGCCGCATGGACGACGGACGGGAGGAAGACCCACATAGCAGTGAGCACAAGGGCAAAGCCCAGCATCTTCCCCCCTATAAAGTAGATAACATTCTTGCGGATACGAGGGTCACGCATGTTTGTGCGGATACGTGTCCCCGCAATGCGAAGAAGTTGGAGCATACCTTCAAGTCCTTTCAGCAAAAAATGAACTAACGTAAAAGACCTAGGGGCGAGCCACACCTCACATGCCATACAATTATGGGCAGAATCTCTAGTAACAAATACTGCGCACAGATGAATGCAGCATAAAGCCGGGCCAGCGAGTGTGGGATAGATCATCTGCGAAAGCGTTTTCGCGTAGCAAGGCGCTACATTGGGAGGCATCAGCGTTGATGGTTTGTTCCTTTTTCCTATCACTGACAGTATAAGATTTTGTCTTCTTTTATGATAGAGGTAATCTCCTACAAATTCCACAGCGTAATTTGTGCAAATTGCACAAATCCACCTGAATTCCTTAGCCAACATGAGTGTCAATCGCGCTATTTTATAGGGCGTCGGAGGTCTATAAAGGCTTATTTTAGGCTAATGGATAGCTATACTGTTTAATTTGCACAATAGGAATTTTAATAGGATGGTGGCAATTCTCAATGATACCGTGTTTTGCAGAAAGGTGAAGCAGTGGGGGTGATCTTGGAGCGTTTTCGGCAAAGAGAGCAAACCGTTCATTCAAAAAGTTGGCGAGGGATATCCCTCGCCAGCTTTTTTCAGGTTATGTCACATTCACCACTATGCCGTCGTTTCGGCTGGTTCAGGCCGGACAGTGCCATGCTTCTCCTTGTGGTCTTCAGGATGTAAGATAGGTATACCGGTCACCATCTGTCGAATCCATAGGAAGCCGAAGCCGATTACCAACCAGGCGATGCCGATGCCGCCCGCGATGATGGTGTCTCGCGCTGTGGAGCCGCCGCCTGCAATGTTGAAGTAGTAGACACCTACCAGCATCACTACGTTTAACACGACACCCAGTGCTGGTAAAAGAACCGTTGTGATGATGCCGCGTTGCTTGACCCCGGCGAATGCAACGATACAGACAAGGCAGGTCATGCCATATAGCAGGAAGGTGCCAATGTTGGACATGAGCGTTATCTGTGTCAGATTATCGATATTCAATACTCCATATGATCCGATAACGGCGGAGATAACCGTCAGGACAATCACGCCTACATGGGGAGTGCGGAAGCGGCCATGCAGGAAACCAAACACTGCGGGTAATTCGGTATCTTTGCCCATCGCATGCGTGACGCGCACACCCGTATTCAAGCAGGAGAGCGACGTGCCAATCAGAGCCAGTACCACTGTCGCAGCTAAGATGGTTGCGAACGCGATACCGTTGCCACCCAGCATCTGGTCGCCGATGATCTGGGCCATATCGCCAATAGGCGCGCCAGAAGCATAGGCCGCAGCGAATCCACTGCCCGCGCTGCTATGATAGCCGGTATTGATGAAAAAGTTCGCGGCGAAGTATTCCAGAAAGTAGAAGACCACTGCCTGGATGACGAGTGAGATAATGACGGCACGAGGAATATCTCGACCAGGATTTTTCGTCTCTGCCGCCAGCGCGGTAGCCGATTCGAAACCCACCACCAGCAGGATGGCGATAGTAGACTGGAAAAAGAGTCCGCTCAGATCATGCGGCATAATCACGCTCAAAGCACTGGGGCGCAGGTAATGCACGAGAGGATGTGACAGGCGATAGGCAATTGCCAGCACAGAGAAGGTGACCAGAGCCAGGATCTGGATCACATTGATCACGAT
>JBDTHH010000608.1:0-14826 GCA_039937055.1 Ktedonobacteraceae bacterium
TTGTAGGGAGGATTGACGCGGAAGAAATACGGGTTACCTGCCAGGTTAACATCGCCCGCCGTCGGCGACACCATAGGAATGCCGACTTCCGTGATAATGTCACGCGCCCTGAGCGTCTGTATACCCGCAGGCCAGCCCACAACGCCGATAATATGATCGATGTTATCGGCTTTGATGACGCGATCGGCAATGAACTGAGCCGCAGTCTCCACACCAGCGGCAGTAGAGGGCGTGCCAGCAATCAGGATGCGTAGTTGGAGATTATGGGGCAGCAGGGCAAACTCGTTCACTTCATATTGTGCGAGCGCGGTCGCTTCAAGAGCGGCGCGTTCGGCCGCCAATGCACCAGGGTGAGCATCAAAGTTCAGGCCCAGCACAATGGTGACATATGGCAGGCCGTTCTGGATAATTTGCAGGTTCTGGTTATAGATCTGTGCCTCACCATCGATAGGGTCAATGGACAGAGCTTGCGCCAGCTTGCTCCCCGCCGTATCCATATCGCCACGCAGGATCGCCTTCGCCGCATCGCTCTTCAGCGCGGAGTCCAGGCGACCTGGGTAGGTATCGAAGATAAAGCGGCCATCACTAATAGCCGGCCCTTGCCTGCTAAAGCTCTGCGTCTCCGTCTGCATCTCAACTTTCGCGGCCTGATCTGCTTGCTGGGCCTGTGTCGCGGCCGCCGTCTGCATCACATTCGCCGTCGCTGTCGCGCCCAGGTTCGGGCCCGTGGCCACAGGACTGCGCGATGTGGCAAACAAAATGCCGCCGAACAAGAGGGCGAAGACGACAATGGTAACCATGGTGAACAATACCATCGTCGTTCTTGATGAGCTGTCACGCTCAACCGGCCGGCGTATGATCTCGGAGCGAGCCGACGGGAGCGACATGCGCTTAGGATACGTGCCAAGCAGGGACTGTATATCGCGCAGCATATCCGCTGGCCGGGCGTAGCGCTGCGACGCGGACATGCGTAAGCCACGGGCCAGGATCGCCTCCATACGCGGCGTGACCTGCGGATTGAGACGACGCGCAGGCGGATAAAAGTAGGCCATGTGCTGCTGCGGGTCATACCCGGTCAGGCCATGGTACAGCGTTGCCGTCACCCCGTACAGGTCACCTCTCTCATCGATACTCCCGTTAACCTGCTCTGGCGGCGCGTAGCCAGCTAGCGTCTTACCCTTCACCTCAGGCGGCTGCACCGGTGGAAAGAGCGGCGGATGAATCAACGTGACCTGTTGCCCATCAGGGCTGACAATCACGGTCTCAGGCGTGATCGCACCATGGACAAACGCTGGCTGCTGTGTTGAGAACACCGCGAGAATTTCGCAGAGCTGCCGGCCATAGTCCGCGATGAGCCGCTCCGGTAACGCTCCGCCCTGCTGCTCTACAAGCTGTGCCAGGCTTTTGCCTTCGATGTGCTGGAGCACAATATAATAATTTCCCCGCTCGCTGAACATATCGACCAGGTGCGGAAGACCAGGATAGCGGCCCAGTTCCGCCAGGCGCTGAGCTAGCGCCCGGATCTCCGGCTCCCTGGGGGCGCTCTCGCCGGTTGAAGGGCCTATCTCACGTAGCATGACCACGCGATTCAGAGCCTGGGTATCGTTGGCTAACCATGCGGTCCCCTGACCGCGCTGATTTCTCGGCAGCGTTACCTGTTCTACAATCTGGTAACGACCCTGGCGCAAGGTGTCTCCAGAAGCCAGAGGCCGGACCATGACGCCGATAGGACTGGCAACAACCACATCTCGACTCAGTAAAGACGAGCTAGATGCAGAGAGACGTGAGCGACCATAGCCACAGCGAGCACATCCTCCATCTACTGGGTCTCCTTCAAAACTACAGCGAGGACAGCGCATGTATCTTCCTTCCAGTTCCGCATAGAACTCTGGCTATCTATGCTGCTCTCTCGTGAAATAACCTTGTGTACAGAGTGCCTGACTCTACACGTTCTGTCAAAACGCATAGGAAAGATGGGGTATGTATCTGCTCTGGTAACTCTATGCGCATATCAGGCGCACGTTCACGTAGCTGTGAAAAAAATATCTGGATTGAACAACTTGTATTATATCTCATCAAGGGCCTCCACGCTATAGTGCCGGGCTGCTTCGGACGATGTAAAAGCTGTAGAGGCATAGATGTTCTTTTTATCGTTCACTTATGTTACACTGAGTTTGCATTCTACAGAGAAAATTCTTTCAGATGTGTATCGTGAGGGAAGAGAGGACGTTTTGTGCAATGGCTGAATTGATCAGTGGGGCTACATCATTCGCGACCGAGGGTGAGCGCAGGGCGGCGGAAATCTTACAGCAGTTGCCAGCAAGCTGGTTGGTAATTTGTAATAAAACACTGCCGTATAGCCATGGACGCTCTGCTGAGATGGATTTCATCGTGGTGGGGAAGCGCTGGGTCTTTCTGCTGGATGAGAAGTCGTGGCGCGGGAAGATCGCAGGCAACGAAGAACAATGGGTGCGGGCCGACAATTCGTCAGAACGCAGCCCGCTGGCAAAAGTGGATTACCTGACAAAGGTATTGGCCGGAAGAATCGGTTGGAGCGTACCACCACTCAAGAACGGCCCGCATTTCGTGCGCGGCGGCGTCCTGCTCTCAACGGCCACCGAACTCCCCATCATCTATGACCAGCGCGCCAAAGAGGGCCTTTTTTTGCTGGAAGATGTGTGCCAGCGGCTAGAATATCTCGACAGCAAGGACGGCAATGAGGATGTCGGCAGACTTCGTGAGCATATCAAAAAATCGCTGGTGGATCTCTCTAACCGGCTCGCGGTTCCGCAACGCATCAATGACGTGTTGACCATCGAAGAGGCCACAACCATTCGCCCCGGCGTGCGCCTCTTCTGGGCCACAATGGACAGCGGCGACACACGGCAATTGATGGTCTATGACCTGACTGTGGACCCCATCTCCCCTGACCAGCTACGCGATTTCTACCAGCGCGAATTCCGGGTGCTTAATGAACTCTCTGCCACCGGCCTTGTCGCCCAGGTCGAAACGCCTTTCGTCTGGTCCGATAATTTCTTTATTGTGCCTATTGTGCCCCTCAAGGGCCAGCCCCTCAGCGTGCATCAAGCCGCGGAGACCGCCGACGAGCTGGCCCAGGAGCTTTTGCTGGCAGCGGCCTGTTTCAAAGGACTGCACACCATTCATAGCCGCAGCATTATCCACCGGGCCATTGGCCCCGATACCGTCTACGTGTTGCAAGGCGGATACAGTCCGAAGGTGGCCTTTACGAATTTTTTTGCCGCGCGTATGGGCGCACAATCCATCGCACCGCAATTAGCGAAACAGGGCCTGGTGGCTGAAGATCCGTATGCAGCCCTTGATCTCGCGATAGGCTACGAATTCGCCACGCAAGCCACCGATGTCTTTAGCCTCGCGCTGGTCTTCCTCGAACGCATCGCAGGCGTGCCGATCTCGACGATTCGCAGCAATGTCGAAAGTGATATCGCATTTCCCACTCTTCAACAGCGCTGGTCGTTCATTCCCATGGATATCGCCGACGAGCTGACTACGCTCTTTCAGCACATTATCACGCCCCCACAACCACAGACGCTGCTGGCGACAGAGATCGCAGAGCACTTGAGCGAGCTGGCGCAGCGTTTGCGCTCAGAACAGACCGAAGAGCGCTACTTCCTGAATAAACGCTACAAAATGCAGCGTGTTCTGGGGCAGGGCGCGATGGCGCGCACGTATCTTGCTGGCTACACCGACTATGCGAGCGCTGACCTGGGCCTCTGTGTGCTCAAGCAGTTTCTCCGGCCCGAGGATGTCTATGAGCAGGCGATTGCTGAATATGGCGCGCTCAGGAATCTAAAAAGTAAATATTTTCCTACCATCATGGACATCTTTCTGCGCGATGATGATGTGCATATCAAGATGGAATATATCCCAGGACCAACCCTCCAGGAAGTACAGCAGGATTTCCCGTTTCCCCTGGACCGCTGGTGGGCCTTCGCACACGAATTGCTGAACGCTCTGGAGGAACTGGAGAGAAAAGGCCTCTTCCATCGCGATATCAAGCCGGCGAATATCATCTTACACGAGGATGACGACCATCCCGTGTTGATTGACTTTGGCTTCGCTGTGAAACAGCGCGATCAAACAGGGGTCGCTCCCAGAGGCACGCCGCTCTACCTCCCACCGGAGACGCTGGCCGATCCGAAGCAGGTGCCGCCAACGATTGACCGCTACGCCGCGGCTGTAGTCCTATTCCAGGTGCTCACAGGCTCCTTGCCATTCAAGCTAGAGCCGGGACAGCGCCTCAGCCCGCGTGTCCCAGCAGAGATCACGGATGCCAGAGTCCGGCGCGTCGCCAACGCGCTGGTGCGCGCGATCTCGCCTGATCCGGCCGAGCGCCCTGAGACGACAGCGCAGTTACGACAGATGCTCCAGAACGCCTTGCAGACCGTCGAGGAGCCAGCGGCAACACCGCACCTCTCGCGGCAGATCAACCCCTGGGTGGAGCAGATTCGTGGCCTCTATCGCAATAGTGCTACCGGCAACGCCGACAACCGGGGGCTGGACTCAGCGTTTGTGCGTTCCACCTATGTAGAGACCGCGCTGGACCAGGAACTCCTGCCAGCAATTTTTACGCGGCGCCCCAAAGCGGTCTTCCTGACCGGCAATCCTGGCGACGGCAAGACGGCATTCCTGGAACAGGTGAAGCAAGAGTTGTCGCGTAAACACGCGCAGCAACAAGAGCGCTCTGACGCCAGCGGCTGGGAATGGGACGACGCGGGCCATATCTTCCGTAGTTGCTACGATGCCTCAGAAGCGCACAAAGGCCAGAGCGCGGACGCACAACTACTCCGTAAGTTGCAGGGCTTGCAGGGAGACCACGCGCCCGATGCCTCCCTCACCGTACTGGTGGCTATCAACGATGGACGACTGGTAGATTTCTTTGCCAGGCACTGGGAACAGTTCCCCTGGCTGACCGCCCAGGTGGAGCAGGCGCAAGAGGCGCTGTCGCAGGCATCCTCACCGGTATGGGTAGTGGATCTTAAACGCCGCGCATTTGTGCATCTGCCAGATACTGAGCAACCCTCCATTTTCGCGGGCGTGCTGCACAGCCTGGTCGCGGCGGAGCATTGGACGGTATGTAACACCTGCGTGGCGCAAACCATGTGTCCCCTACTCCACAATGCGACAGCACTGCGCAAGAAACGCGTGCAGCAAAAGTTGGAGTACCTGCTGCTGCTCACCCACCTGCGCCGGCAGCGACATATGACTATGCGCGACCTGCGTTCCGCCCTGGCCTACCTGATTAGCGGCAACGCCGATTGCACCTATATTCATTCCACCCACAATGACGAGGAGGCCGGAGCCTCACTGGAAAACCTGAAATACTGGCACTCGTCTTTCGCGCCCTCTGAAAGCTCGGACGAATTGCTGCAAGACCTGACCGCGCTCGATCCGGCACGTTTCCCGCAGCCCCACCTTGATCGCTACCTGCACTTTCATCAAGCGATGGCTGATGCCGAAGCCCGGCGCGCGCTCTTCGCTGACAACAGCGATCTGCCGCTGCAACGCTTTCCAGGTGAGATCGCCTGGATGGCCGCCATGAAGCGCCGCCTGTATTTTGAAGCGAAAACGCTCAAGGCGCAGGAGGCTTCCTCCCACGGTGCGCCGAGAGTGCGTTCACTGGCGCTGCTGCCATACAAATATGCCAAAGACTTCATGAACCTGCTCGCCAACAGCTTCGACGAGGATGGCTTAGACGCTATGCGCAAATATATTGCGCTCGGCATCCTGCATTCTGAAGGCATTCTAGAGGACATTTCGCCAGAGCACCTGACGATCCGCGTCCACGCGTCGGAGGAACAGCAACTGCTCGTGCTCAAGCAATTTCCGCTGGCTGACTTCACGCTGCGCGCGGAACAGCTCTCGCAGCAGGATAGCGCTATCATCGAGCGCCTGCCGGAGGTGGTGATATTTGAGCACAAACGGGGCTATCCACGCCTGGAGATCACCCTTGATCTGTTCGAACTGCTCATGCGCACAGCTAACGGTCTCCTGCCCACGGCCGAGGAGTTCCAGCCGCTACTCGAAGACCTCACGCTGTTCAAAAATGCCTTGATCTTAGAGGAGACGCGTGACCTCGTGCTGATCGAGAACGGCTACCGTATGCATCGTATCACCCAGGAAGCTGGCAAAATCGTGCGCACCACTCTGTAGAAAGGGTCATCGACGTGAAGGTCAAACTGCCAAAAGAACTGAAGGGCATCAAATTCTCCAAAGTTCTGACTATCGATATGAACGATTTTGATATAGATACTTTTCTACCCTCTCTCTTCTACACCATCCTTGCGCAAGGACGCGGAAAAGCCAGGCGGACCAACGACCCTGAAGATATTCAAAAATATATCGATGCTCTGGCCCAGCACTCCGCTCTACAAGGCTTCTCCGACAAAGAAGGACGGAAAGTGCTGGAACGCCTGGTACGCACTACGTTAATTACCACGGGCGGCGTGGGCCGTTCTGGTCAGGGAGAGCAAATTACATCTATCATCCCGTATACGCTCCTGGCTCATAAGCCAGGATTCCCGGCAGGAGCCCCGCACCGTGGAGCCGATACCTTCATCTATTACGCGCTACTTGACTATCTGAACAAGGCCGATAAAAAACTGTTGGAAGATGTAACAACCATTTTTGGACGCGGCATTATTCTCGGCAGAATGCCTAATCTGGGCGGTAACTACGATGGAGTAACCGAGCTTGACACGATAACACGCCTCTCGATTGCGTTTCTCGATGGGTTTCAGGATACCCCTATGGGCCTGACCCGTGAGCCAGGCGGCACGGCGGCCTGCCCCAAGCTGGCAACTGAGTTGGCGGCAGACCTGCTCATCTATCTCTCTAAGTTCCATGAACGCATGCCTTCACAGGCCCTGACTTATAACCTGCTAGCCCTGATCAACTTCGAGCTATTCAACTACACGCTCAAGATGGTCTACGCCATCAACGCGCTGGTGCGCACGCCATCAACGCTACCGCCAGCCATGCGCGGCCAGTTGGAATCATCTCCGCCGCAACTCTACCTGGATTTCACACAGGATGCGCGCGGGCGCAGCTATGAGATGGCCAAAGAATGCGTACGCCGGGATATTGAAGCGTACCAGCAATTTCTGTCGGCAACTGTGCTGCTCAGATTGCTAGACTCGTATGTCGTTTCGCTGCGCCGCAGTGCGCAACGCAAAGTGAAGATCGATGCCATGCTGGCGGGCAAAGATTCTGGCCCGCAATACCTGCAAGGTCTGCTGCTCTTACGCCGCGACCCGGCACTCATGGGTTATCTAGAAGCCATGGCTCGCGTGGATGAGGAGCGTATCCGCGAAGCAAACGAGGTAACGGATGATACCACCGCCGAAATAGACGAAGTGGAGCTTAACTGGTTAGATGACATCGCCGGTACCGCCGACTCAGATATAGAACGGGTCGTCAATCTGCTGGTCGAGGGGCAGCGAGATAGCGCACTTGCACACTTTATGAAGTGGTACTGGAGCGTTGGCGGCATCAAGAAACCGCACGGTTTGCTTGCTGGAGCAGTGACGAATCGCTCATCGTGGCGCTATGCTCCCTCCAACGACTGGCTGGCCGTGCTTGTGCAGGTGGCGGCGGCGCGGCTCTCCGAGCATGGTATTCAGGCCATCAAGCTGCAAGAGTTCCTGCAATTTTTAGAGCAGCGCTACGGCATCCTGATTGATCGCCCTCCTGATATGTTCAAGGGGGCGGAGTATATCGCGGCGGCACACGACAATGTGCGCGCCCTGCAAAATCGCCTGCGCCAGATGGGCATCTTCCGTGATCTGTCCGACGACTTTACCATTCAATCGCTCCACCCGCCGTATGCAGGCCAGGAGACCACAGGGGTTAGTAGAGAGGAAGTATCCCACCATGAGCGATAAACAGACACAACTGCTTGCCGACGGGATCTTCGCGCGTGTAGAGGGAACGACGGCGGGACACTGTGTACGCGTAGACTTTCTCGAACGCGGAGATGCCCTCGACATTTGCCGCTACATGGCCATGCAACCGCCAGCACGGGTAGCCGATCTGCTGGTGCGCGTGCTGGTCAGTTCCCAGCAGGAAAAAGACATCTCGAACCTGTTCATCACCACCGACGAGGCCGTTGAGATACGCAATCGCAAACAAGTACGCCTCTGTCTCTTCGTGCCCTCGGACCTGGTGGATGCGGCCTATAGCTCGCTCGCCAACTCATTCGCGCTTATCGATGGTCAGACGCTTTTTGAAGCCGCCCTGAAAAAAGAGCTGAAGGTGGTCTCCCCTGAAGCCCAGGAGGTGTTGCGTTCTGTCGCACGCGGCCCGGTGAAAGCCAGCTACGAGCAGCGGCTGGACTTCGCAGTCACCGCGCAAACCATGGGAAAGAACACCAGGAAGCTGGGCCTTGAACTCTGGCGCGTCGGCTTGATTGCCGATGCCCGACCCGATTTTAGCACCTGTCTGACGAGCAACGGCGCCTGCACTCTCTTGTTATCGCACCCCACTCGCCCCGGCGCGACTCCTCGTGAGCGCATTCAAAGCTTGAAGGTTGATAAAGCCACCGCGACGGCCCTGGGCCGATTTTTTCGCGGCCGCTCGATGAACGATGTGCGGTCCTGGTCGCGCGAACTCGACACAGCCGGCGCCCTGACATTTGACCGCTGGATCTTCCCGGACACCGACCGCAGCGATATCCGCTCGGTGACCGTGCAGCCGTTCATCAATACCCACGGCATTGTTGAACGCTTCTGCAAGCTTACCCAACCCGATAAAGCCAATGGCAGCCTGCAAGCGATCTGCGGCCCTAAGGGAACGATGGTCGTCAAGTGGTCGTGCGAATCGGCGCAGCCCCAGAATTTGAGCGGCTGGAGCGTGCGCATCCTGCCATCTGACTACGATCCGGAGGCGACCGAGGAGAGCGATTTTAGCGAGCCAAAGATCCCCAGAGTACCTGCCAAACAACGCAGCTACACCATCAAGCTGGATATGGAGGACGACGAGATCCCGCATGGCCCGGTGTGCGTGAGAGTGGCGCCCCTGGATGCCACCGGGAACG
Source organism: Ktedonobacteraceae bacterium (assembly GCA_039937055.1). GTDB lineage: Bacteria > Chloroflexota > Ktedonobacteria > Ktedonobacterales > Ktedonobacteraceae > JALYTT01. The sequence continues at coordinate 9,074 of JBDTHH010000608.1, forward strand.
AGATCACCAATCCAGAGACCGGGGAAATCATTGCCGGTACCAGCACCGAGTTCTTCCTGGTAAGCAACGTGCAGACGGAAATGATCACGGAGGCGCGCCAGAACCGCCGCATTGTGCCGACGCTCTCCTACGGCTACCTGGAAGCAGCCATGGAACTGCCAGAGGGGCGCTCCTTAGACGAGGTGCAGGCCCAATGGATCGCCAAAGACCTTTTCAGTCTGACATTCTCCAATCGCCTCATTCTCAATATGAGCCTGAGCGAGACCCTGGTTGAGCTAGAACGCAAGGTTAGAGACAACCCGCGCAATGGCGGCTGCTTCACGCTCGCGGTCGATGAAGTCTTGCCCGTCGCTGTCGATGCTATCACGCCGTATGAGTTGCAGTATGGCGGGAACGCCAACTGGACGGCATTCTGGAGGGCGCGTGAGGCGTTCTTCAGCCGCCTCAAAAAGCAACCAGCACGCGATACGGTAGAGACGGCGGATTGGACTCCTGACCTGGCCAATGCCGCCATACGCTATACCCAGTCGTACCAGGACTTGCTTGATGGCCTGATCAAGAACAGAGGCGAGCAGGGCGAAATGCTGGAAGCGCTCTCCATCGACTCGCTGCTTGTACAGATCAGCGGCAGAGGGCAGACGCGAGAGGAGGCGCTCGTGATCCTGCCCACACACCCCCTGCGGCTGGCCTGGATCGCCAGCTATACACAGCTCCTGCGTTCCTGGGAGGAGCAACTGCTGACTCTGCCTAAACGCGAACGCAAGCGCAGCATGGATATGCAGGCCGTGCGCCTGTTGACGCCCACCAATGTCCCGGCCTTCGCCTACCACGCGGCCTCCAGCCAGGCCTTCCTCTTTTTTCAGAATATCCGGCTGTATCACGGCGTAGCCTTGCCAGCCACTATCGCTGATCCGCGCCTGCGCTTTAACAATGTCGCCTATATTCTGGGGGGCGGACGCGAGCAAAGCAGCATCGGCGATATCCAGCCAGATCACTTAAAAGAGCATCTTGAGCGCTTCTCTGACTCGCATGCATATGCACAAACGCTGGTAACGACGCTGGTCAACCCCGACCGCGGCGATTTCTTCGCTGAAGCAGTGCGCATGTTTTTAGATGGCAAGGTGCGCACAGATGAGGAGGTCCGCCCTATGTTATCGTTCCAGATCACGGCTTTTCTGCCCGCTGAGCATACTCACTCGCTGACCGGCTTCGAACAAAAATTGCAAAGAAGCGGGCAGCGCCACGAGCGGATGACCGACTACTTCTTACCAGGCGTATCCACCACAGTGCGTTCGATCAGCAAATTGGCAGAAAAGGCGCCTGAAGCACACCTGGCAGTGGTGACGGACCTCACGAAGCCCGCCATCGTGATCGGGCCGCAGTCGTCCAACAACCCGGAATCGCGCGCAGAGATCAGCAGTTTCTCTCTCTATGGCCTGATCACGCGCTTTATCCCCCAGTTTACAGTCGACGAGCGCGGCCTGCTCTGGTACTATCGCATCATACCGGAAGGCATTAAAAGGCCTGAAGCGCATCCCGTCAGCGCACGCTACAGTGAGGTGCTGCTTGAACTGCACCAGAGCCTGTTGGATGCGCAGGGCTATCTGGCCCGCAAACAAAACAATGTCTGCCCCATGCTGGAGGTACGCATCGAAAAGGAACGGAGTGCGCTGCTCGAACACCTGCATAAGAACACCAACTGGGTGATTACGCTCGACCGCTTTTTCGCCCTCGATTACTATGACTCACCATACACGCCCGAACTACGCGCGCTGGCCCAGAAATACGTGCTCGACTACTCGCCGGAGTCCATTGAAGGCTTCGGCCACCGCATGCTGGTTACCACAACCTGGCACGAAGAGATTGAGACGCTGCTGGCACAGGCCATGGCGGAACTCGGCTTCAACAGCGTTGACCAGAGCGTAGGGCAATTGTTGCACTACCTGAAAACTGTCTCTGGTCGCCTGGCGTTACAAGCCCTCGACTCACAGACCAACGCCGCGGCCGCCGTTGGCCTGGGCGTTGTGACGGCCTGGCTGCAAAAGAATGGGCGGCTCCGCGATGCTGTGCTTGTCCCGGTAGACATCTACCCACGCATCTTCTCGCCCGATGGTTCCGGCAAACCGCAGGCCGGGGAGAGACGCTGTGACCTGGTACTGGTCTCGCTGCGGCGCAATATCGTTGATGCTACATTCATCGAAGTTAAATGGCGCCGTGGCCTGGCGCCGCTGCAAGAGCTGGCGACGGACATGGCGCTCCAGATGGAAGGCTCCGCGCAGGCCATGCGCAATCGCTTCTTTCAAGAGAAGCGGGTGGATAGCGTCCTGCAGCGCTCCTACCTGGCTAACGTGCTGAAGTTCTACTTTGAGCGCTCTCGCCGCTACGAGCTGATTGGTCGCGAGGCCGAAAAAACCTTCTTAGAGCAGCTTGCGCGCCTGGAAAAAACCGGACTGGACTTCCGGCCAGCATACGAGGGCTACATCGTGAATCTCGAAGGCCAGCAACGCAAACCGCTGTTTATCGAGACGCAAACCGAGAGGGCCAGAATCACCGTGTTGACGGCCAGAGACTTTTACAACGCCGATCCCATCGAGTTTTCATCGCTCCTGAATCCCGCAGCCAGCCCTGCTAACACAGTGCCGCTAGAGCAGGTGGCCAGTCCGGTTGAGCCTAACGAAGACGATACCACGCCCATTGCCGGTAGCGCTCCTGACTACCGTGCTGTTGAGGAGACATTACCAGGACAGCAGGCTCCTGTTGAGAAAACATCACCCGCCCAACCTGCTGAAGAGATGCGTGACGATGTACATGTACCCCTGGGGGAAGCAGCGGGCGAGCCAGTGGCATGGCAGCCCAGCACGAAGGGCAGCCCCCACCTGTTCATCATCGGCATTCCAGGACAGGGCAAATCCTGGACGATTACGCGCATTCTGCATGAACTGAGCAGGCAACATGTGCCGACCCTGGTACTGGATTTCCATGGGCAGTTCGCGGACCCAGATGGCCAACTGATGCGAACCATGCATCCCGTGGTGGTTGATGCCGCCAAAGGCTTACCATTTCCCCGTTTGAATGTACCTCCGACAGCGGCGCAGGCAGTTGGATGGCCAATAGCCTCGCACTGGCAGAAATCTTCGCCTCTGTCACAGGCATGGGAATAATGCAGCGCGACATTATCTACACCTCGCTGCAAGACGCTTATAAAGCGCACGGATTTACGGACGAGGGAGACATAGGTCTGAGTTACCCCACTTCTGCGGAGGTCTTGAAATACATCGAGCGCAAAGAGCATGAGCGACACATTGGAAATGTGGCCGCGCGCTGCCGGCCGCTGCTTGAGATGAACCTGTTCCGGCCGGTAAAGGACGCCCCCGACATGCTCACGGCCATTCGCGAGGGGCTGATCATTGACCTGCACAATCTCTATGCCGAAGAATTGCAGGTAGCCGGGGGCGCCTTCGTGCTGCGCAAACTCTACAAAGATATGTTCCGCTGGGGCTATGCTGAGCGCCTGCGCCTCACGATTGTGCTGGATGAGGCGCACCGCCTCGCCAGGGATGTCACGCTGCCCAAGCTGATGAAAGAAGGGCGCAAATTCGGGATCGCCGTCGTTGTGGCCAGCCAGGGCATCAACGACTTCCACCAGGACATTCTAGGCAATGCTGGCACAAAAGTCATTTTCCGCGTCAACTATCCAGACTCGAAGAAAATCGCCGGCTTTATTCGCAGCCGCTCCGGTCAGGACCTTGCCGCGCGTATTGAGCAGTTGCAAGTTGGCACGGCCTACGTCCAGACACCAGAGATGCCTTATGGCGCGGCCGTGCAGATGGACTCCCTGCAGGAGACGTGATGCACGCAGGCTAGGAGAGCAGCTTCGCCGGCGGCTCCGCTTCATCCTCATCCCCTGGAACTGGTTCGGTGGAGAGCAATCTCGCCGGCGGCTCCGCTTCATCTGCTGAATCCGATTCATAAGAGAGCTGCATCGCCGGTGGCTCCGCTTCACTCACCGGGGCAGGTTCAATAGAGAGTAACCTCGCTGGCGGCTCCGTTTCCTCCCCTTCATCTGATGCATCGGTGCGGTCACCTTTGACGGATTTATCGGCGATAGTGCCCGCCACAGTCTCGGTCGCCTTCTGTTTTGCCGCCTGGAATTGATCCGGGTGGGCTTCGCGCCATTCGGTCCAGAGCGCGACCAGCAACGATTGCAGAACGCCCGCGACCGGGGAGGCAAAGAGCGCGCCCCAGATGCCGAAGAGTTCAGAGCCGGCAATCAACGCCACGATAGAGACGACCGGATGCAGTCCCACGGCTTTGCCCACAATGCGCGGCCCCACGATATCCCCTTCGATAATATGCACAAAGATGAAGTACACTAAGACGATGAGCGCAACGAGCGGACCCTTCGTTAAGGCGAGCAACACACATACCGCTCCTGACACCAACGTTCCCAGGATCGGGATGAACTCTAAGACAAACGCGAATACGCCGAGCAAGATGGCATAGGGTACACCTATAACCTGCATACCGATGCCGACAAGCATGCCAATGAGCGCGCAGAGAAACAGTTGTCCCCGGATATATCCTCCGACAACTTTCTGCAACGTATTGAGCAAAAAGCGAATGCGGCCGCGCTGGCTGCGAGGCATTGCGCGCTTGAAACCGGAACTGGCGCGTGATCCATCAATGAGGAGGTAGATGCTGAGAATAGTCACCAGCAACACATTCAGCACGGCATCAGCAATGCCGGTCAGAAGAGGGACGATACTGCCCGCGAACCCCTCAAGTTGTTTAATAACCTGATCACGAACCGTCGCGATCTGGGTCGGTGAGATCCCGAATGTCCCCAGCGTCTGTTCGAGCGGGGTGAGTTGCCCTTTATGCACTGGAGTCAGTATACTTCCTATGAAGTTTGAGAGCGAGGAGACCTGGTCAACGGCCGTGCGCACGATGAAGTAGAGTAATACAATGATAGCGGTCAGAACGACGAGGTAGACTATCAAGACGGCAAACAGACGCGGCATGACACGTTCCAGGAATCCTACCAGGGGCGCGAGCGCATAGGCCAGCAACGCGGCTACTACTAGCAACAGGATGGTCTTGCCGATATAGCTGGCCAGATAGAGGGCCAGCAGCACGACTGCGGTCCACGCCAGAATGGCCAGCGGGATGTCACGACGCCGTGTCCATTTGGCGACTTCGATAGCGATATCCGGTCTGACGATCGCCTCTTCAAGCGCATCAGCCGGTTCCATAAAGGTATCAACGGGCCTGCGAACCTGTTCCCTGGGCGGCGGCACGACGCGCTGAAGCTGCCCTCTAATGCGCCTGAGCATACCAGCGCGCGTCTCCTGATTCGAGGTGAGCATGCTCACCGGCTGGGAGCCTTCTAAGTTGGCTCCATCATTACCTGCCCCAGTTCCGGGTGGGTTCTTTCTGTCCGGCGGGGTGCTTCCATTCATTGGACCTTCCTTTGCCATGTGATAGCTCCTTTAATCTCTCGCTCGATGAAGCACCACCTTTAAACCTGCTCACGCTGACCAGGGGACCGTATCTCCATCACTTCTCTACAAGAGAGACGCCTGACAAGGTATGTTCAGATATGTGTCTCTCTGCATATACGTATTATATAACCGAAATGTGGACATGGGAACAACCAGTCATATATTGGCAATAGCAAATATGGCGGGGCCACGTTCACAAATTCCATAAACATGAAGTAGCGCGTGGCTTGCCTCGCCGTCCCTGGGTGACAG
>JBDTHH010000609.1:0-12917 GCA_039937055.1 Ktedonobacteraceae bacterium
TCAGTTGCCCGAATATATGATCCCGCTGGCCTTTGTAGTGCTTGCTGAGTTGCCCGTTACACTCAACGGCAAACTGGACCGCCGAAAATTGCCCGATCCTCACGAGTATATGCAGGCCGAATCGGAAGAGCACGATGCGGCGCCCATGACGCCAATAGAGGAACTCCTTGTGAGTATCTGGAGCGGTGTGTTAGGGATAGCACGCGTAGGTATTCATGACAACTTCTTTGACATCGGCGGCCATTCGTTGCTGGCGACCCAGCTTATATCCCGTATCCGTACCACCTTCTCCATAGAGCTGCCCCTGCGTTATCTCTTTGAGGCCCCCACAGTGGAGGCCCTGGCCGCGCGTGTGGAGGAAGCCTGCCGCGCGGATCACGCCTTACAGCCGCTACAGATCACAGCCTATGATCGACATGCAGCATTTCCTCTGTCCTTCGGTCAACAGCGGCTCTGGTTTCTTCATCAATTGGAGCCAGAGAATGTGGCCTATAATATCCCTGCTGCGCTGCGCTTAAGCGGCATGCTCAACCTGGCAGTCTTAGAACGCAGCCTGAACGAAATTGTACGTCGCCATGAAGTATTGCGTACCACCTATAGCATTGAGGATGGGCAGGCGATCCAGGTGATTGCCCCGTTGCTGACCATAGCGTTGCCAGTTGTCGATATGTGTGCCTCTCCTCTGGACGAGCAAGAGCGCACGATCCAGGAGCTTACCACGCGCGAGGGGCAGCAGCCCTTTGACCTTGTTCATGGGCCATTGCTACGAGCGCGCCTCTTCCGCTGGAATGCGACGCAGCATGTCTTGATCACAACGATGCATCACAGCATCTCGGATGGCTGGTCATTTAGCCTGTTTTTCAGAGAGTTGACGGCCCTCTACAAAGCCTATGTAGATGAGCAGCCCTCGCCTTTGCTCGCACTCCCCATCCAGTACAAAGACTTCGCGCTGTGGCAACGGGAATGGTTGCAGGGAGAGGTGCTGGAAAAACAGCTTACCTATTGGACCCAGCATCTCAAGGGCGCGCCAACTGCGCTGAACCTGCCGACTGATCGCCCTCGTCCTGCCATTCAGACATTTCGCGGAGAGCGGCATACCTTTCTCTTGCCAGCCGACATGGTAGAAAAGTTGCAAGCATTGAGCCGGCGCGAGGAAGTAACCTTGTTTATGACCTTGCTCGCGGCCTTCCAAACTCTGCTCTTTCGCTATAGCGGGCAGGATGACTTGCTGGTTGGTACACCGATTGCCAATCGTACCCATGCCGAAATTGAAGATGTGATTGGTCTCTTCGTCAACACGCTGGTATTGCGCACCCAGCTTTCAGGAAACCCCAGCTTTCGGGAGCTGCTCAAGCGTGTTCGCGAGGTGGCGTTGGGGGGCTATGTCCATCAAGACTTGCCCTTTGAAAAACTGGTCGAGGTATTACAGCCCAAACGTGACTTGAGCCGCAACCCCCTCTTCCAGGTGATGTTTGTCTACCAGAATGCCCTGCTGCTCTCGCAAGCCATCCCCGATCTTACCTTCCAACTGGTACGGGTAGGTAGTGGTACAGAACAGTTTGACATAACTTTAGCGATTGTGGAGACAGAAGAGGGGCTGCTTGGCAGGCTTGATTACAATATAGACCTGTTCGATGCCGCGACTATTATACGTATGGCTCAGCATTTCCAGACGCTGCTCCAGGCCGTTGGCGCCAATGCTGAGCAACGGATCTCCGAGCTACCATTACTGGCGGAAGCCGAACGACAGCAGTTGCTCCACGAATGGAATAGCGTTCATGTGTATCCACAAATTGCGTGTATGCATGAGCGGTTTGAAGCCCAGGAGGAGCGGACTCCCAACGCCATTGCTGCCGTCTTTGAGCAGGAGTCTCTCACGTATGCAGCCCTCAATAGGCGCGCGAACCAGCTAGCGCATCACTTGCAAGCCGCAGGAGTCGGGCCGGAGGTACGAGTAGGACTGTGCATGGAACGCTCACTTGATGTGCTGGTAGGCCTGCTTGGCATTCTCAAAGCGGGTGGGGCCTATGTGCCGCTCGATGTAGCCTATCCCGAGGAGCGCTTAGCGTTTCTGCTCGCGGACGCGCATATTCCTGTACTGGTGACCCAACCGCACTTGCATGCACATGTGCCGGCCCACCTCGCCCGCATCGTGGATGTGAGCAGCGATAATGAGGCATTGGCCCAGGAGTGCAGCTCAAATCCTCACAGCGGTGTGACTGTCGATAATCTGGCGTATGTCATCTATACATCTGGCTCGACTGGTAAGCCGAAGGGCACGCTTATCACCCATGCCCATATCGGACGGCTCTTCGATGCGACGGAGCAGGTGTTCGCTTTTAACGAACGCGATGTCTGGACGCTTTTCCATTCGTATGCCTTCGATTTCTCCGTCTGGGAGCTATGGGGTGCCTGGCTCTACGGTGGCCGGCTCGTCGTTGTCCCCTACTGGGTGAGCCGCTCAGCCGATGCGTTCTATGATCTGCTCATCCATGAACGGGTGACGGTCCTCAATCAAACGCCCTCGGCCTTTCGGCAACTGATGCAGGTTGATGCCCTGGCGGATATTCCCTACAAGCTGGCACTGCGCTGGGTGATCTTTGGAGGAGAGGCCTTAGATATCCACAGCCTGGCTCCCTGGTTTGAGCGCCATGGCGATCACGCCCCCCAGTTGGTCAATATGTACGGCATCACCGAAACGACTGTCCATGTGACCCAACGTGTCCTGACAAAAGAAGATGCCGATCAGCATACGTCAGGGAGCATGATTGGAACGCCAATAGCCGATCTACGAACCTATATTCTGGATGCCTCGTATCAGTTGCTTCCCACCGGTGTCCCTGGAGAACTCTATGTTGGTGGCGCCGGTCCGGCACGCGGTTACCTGGGTCGCCCGGAACTCACAGCCGAACGCTTTCTGCCAGACCCTTTCAGCACAGAACCGGGGGCGCGCCTCTATAAGACGGGCGACCTGGCTCGCTACCACGCTGATGGGAACATCGAGTATCTGGGGCGCATCGATGCACAGATCAAGTTGCGCGGTTTCCGTATTGAGCCTGGTGAAATTGAGGCTGTGCTTACCTCGCATCCGCGAGTGTGGGAAGCGCTGGTGCTTGTTCGTGAAGATACCCTCGGTGAAAAGCGGCTCATCGCGTATATGGGGGTCGATGATCCTCAGACGCTCTCTGAGAGCGAACTGCGTCATTTCCTGAAAGAGCGCCTGCCGGACTACATGCTCCCTGGCACATTTGTCATGCTCTCCCATTTACCACAGACCTCCAATGGCAAGGTAGACCGGCGCGCTTTACCAGAGCCAGAGGCTTTACGGCCTGCACTGGAAGCCGGGTATGTGGCGCCACGGACCGCGATCGAGCAAAGTATTGCGACTATCTGGCAAGAACTTTTGCATATCGAGAAGGTAGGGACCTATGATAACTTCTTTGATCTGGGTGGCCACTCGTTATTGATGCTGCATATTCAGAGGAGGCTCCAGGCACTATTGAAACGCGATATCTCGATCATTGAGCTGTTTCAATATCCAAGCGTGAGTGCGCTGGCTGAGCACCTGGTGCAGCAGCAACAGCCGAAAACTGAGACGCTGCCTACCAGTCAAAAAAGGGCGGAGCTGCGTAAAGTTTCCATGAGGCAACAGCGCGATTCGCGCCATAGGTAGCCGTCAGCGAAGGAAGAAAGCCATGATGAACGAGGCCGATCCATTTGAAAATGCCATCGCGATTATTGGTATGGCGGGGCGTTTCCCCAAGGCGAACAGCATTGAAGAGTTCTGGCAGAAGCTGCAAGATGGAGAAGAGCTGATTTCTTTTTTCTCAGATGCCGAGTTGCTGGCCGAAGGCATAGATGAGGCTGCGCTTCAGGCGCCTAACTATGTCAAGGCCAGAAGCGTGCTTGAGCATATTGATCTATTCGATGCCCCATTTTTTGGCTATAGTCCAAGAGAAGCTGAAATTATCGATCCTCAGCAGAGGCTTTTCCTCATGTGTGCCTGGGAAGCCCTGGAGCGTGCAGGCTATACCCCTGAGACATATGCAGGGCGCATCGGTGTATTCGGGGGCATGGGCATGCCAACGTATATGCCATTCAATCTGTTCACCAATCAAAAATTTATGGAGAGCGCGGATATTTTTCAGGTCGCCCTCGGCAACGATAAAGACTTTTTGACAACGCGTGTCTCCTATAAGCTAAATCTCAAGGGACCAAGCATTAACGTGCAGACTGCCTGCTCAACGTCGCTGGTGGCGGTCCATCTTGCATGCCAGAGCCTGCTCAATGGAGAATGTGATATGGCCATGGCGGGAGGGGTCTCCGCCGGGGTTCAGCAAAAAGTGGGCTATTTTTATCAGGAGGGCAGCATTGTTTCGCCCGATGGCCATTGCCGCACCTTTGATGCCAGAGCCCAGGGAACAGTGCCGGGAAGCGGCGCGGGCATTGTTGTCTTGAAGCGCATGCACGATGCGCTCGCGGATGGCGATATGCTCTATGCTGTTATCAAAGGGTCGGCGATTAATAACGATGGCGCCGCGAAAGTTGGCTATACGGCGCCCAGCGTAGATGGTCAGGCAGAAGTGATAGCCGAGGCTCTAGATATGGCGAATGTCGATGCCAGAACGGTCAGCTATATCGAGGCGCATGGCACGGCAACCCCTCTGGGTGATCCCATTGAAGTGGCCGCGCTCATGCAGGCTTTTGCAGGGCGGACGCAGGCCAGGGGCTTCTGCGCACTCGGCTCAGTCAAATCCAATCTTGGCCACCTGGATTCGGCGGCCGGCGTCACGGGCCTCATTAAAACGGCCCTCGCCCTGAAAGATCATGTTATCCCACCAAGTTTACACTTTGAGCAACCCAACGCCAGCATTGATTTTGCCAATAGCCCCTTTTATGTCAATACGCGGTCTACCGCCTGGCCGTCAGGGACAACTCCTCGTCACGCGGGAGTCAGTTCCTTTGGTATTGGCGGGACGAATGCCCATGTCATTCTTGAAGAGGCCCCCGCCAGAGACGAGGCCGATGGGCCAGCAACGTCACGGCCTGCCTGTCAACTGCTTGTGCTCTCTGCCCGCACCAGTAGCGCCCTGGAGACGGTCAGCGATCGCCTGGTGCAACACCTTCAGCAGCATCCCGGTAGTAATATGGCTGATGTGGCATATACATACCAGGTTGGGCGCAAAGCCTTTGCCCACCGGCGTATTCTGATCACTTCCGGCAGCGACGACGCGATACAGGCACTGTCAACACGCGATCCCCAGCGTATCTATACGCAAGTGCAGGAACGGCATAACCGCCCCGTTGTCTACATGTTTCCCGGCCAGGGCACGCAGTATGTCAATATGACGAAAACACTCTATCAGGATGAGCCGCTCTTTCGCCAGTCTATCGATAGCTGTGCCGAGATACTCTTGCCGCTCCTGCAACTGGATATACGTACGTTGCTGTATCCGGCCGCGGGCCAGGAAGAAAACGCCAGTGCGCAATTGGATCAGACATATATCACGCAACCCGCGCTGTTTGTGGTTGAATACGCCCTCGCGCGTTTATGGATGGCCTGGGGAGTACAACCGCAGGCCATGATCGGACACAGTATTGGGGAATATGTCGCCGCCTGTCTTGCCAACGTCTTTTCAGTAACGGATGCCCTCACGCTGGTAGCTGTTCGAGGTCGCTTGATGCAAAACATGCAGCCTGGGAGTATGCTCAGCGTGCCATTAGCCGCCGATACGCTCCAGCCCTTGCTTAGCCAGAAGCTGACAATAGCCGCAATCAATGCTCCCGCGCTCTGTGTTGTTGCTGGCCCACGCGATGAGATAGAGGCGTTGCAAAAGGAACTTGCCAGCCAACATATTGATGCAAGGCTCCTGCGTACTTCCCATGCCTTTCATTCGGCGATGATGGAACCTATCATGGAGTCCTTCAGCGAGCACGTGAGAAACATAGCCCTGCATGCTCCCAGCATGCCGTACATCTCCAATGTCACCGGTACATGGATTACCGCCGCAGAAGCGACCAGTCCGCAGTACTGGGCAAAACATACGCGTCAGACGATACGTTTTGTCGAAGGCATGCAAACGGTCCTGCAAGATAGCGAGTGCGTCTTGCTAGAAGTTGGACCAGGCCGAACATTGAGTACATTGGCCCGTCAATGTATGAGCAAGGGGAGCACGCATCCTGTTCTCACATCGGTACGCCATCCGCAGGAGACGCTGTCCGATAGCGTCTTTTTACAGACAACACTTGGGAAGCTCTGGCTCGCTGGCGTAGCGATCAACTGGCAGGGTGTCCATCAAGATGAACGCCGTTTCCGCGTCCTCCTGCCTACCTATCCCTTTGAGCTGAAACGCTACTGGATAGAGGCGCAGGGACGAACATATATAGGAAGTGGGCAGAATGGACGCAAGCAATCTGCTGAGCACAGGGAGTCGCAGATACAGCAAGAGGTGACTGATGCCAGCGCCGTCGCTGCAGAAGGAGCCCACCCTGCGACTGCCTCTTATTATGAGCGCCCAGACTTACAAACGGCCTATGTCGCTGCGAGCAATGAACTTGAGCAGCAACTTGCCGGCATCTGGCAAGATCTTCTTGGCATAGAGCCTATAGGTATACATGATAATTTCTTTGAATTGGGAGGGCATTCATTAATGGCAACCCAGTTGCTCTCTCAATTACGCGGCACATTTCCAGTAGAAATTCCCTTGCGCACGATCTTTGAAGCCCCGACGATTGCGCAATTGGCCGAAGCCATCGAAACGTTGTTGATCGAGATGCTGGAAGCATTGCCCGAAGATGAAGCCCTGTCGCTTGAAGAAGCCGAGAGCAGTGTATAGCAACCCGGCATCAATGAGAAACATCTGTTCAAAAATTCGGGAACGCATGACCTGGAGGATGAATATGCCCTCATCGGAGGATATTTCACAAAGGCGTTTAGATCTCTCGCCGGCAAAACGGGCCTTACTCGAAAGATTGACGCGTACCGATACAAATAAGAAAACGGCTACGCAGGAAATTACCCGGCGTGCTTCACAGGCACAGGTGCCTGCCACATTTGCCCAGCAGCGACTGTGGTTCCTTGAACAGCTTGAGCCGAATGGCTCAGCGGCTAGTGTGCCGGCGCACATGCAACTCACGGGACAGCTTGATAGCGCTGTCCTTACGCGTTGCCTGCATGAGTTAAGCGCTCGTCATGAAGTGTTGCGTACGACATTCGCTGTCGTAGATGGACAACCTATACAGGTGGTGGCGCCCACTGTCCGTCTGCCAATCCCGTTTGTTGATCTCAGCAATACAACAGAGAGCGAGCGTGAAGCCAGCGTCCAGCGGCTAATGCTGGAGGAGACACAACGTCCTTTCCACTAACCACTGGCCCATTAGTGCGGGCGCGTTTGCTCAAGCTGAGTGACACTGAGCATATGCTCCTGTTTGTCATGCATCATACCATTGCTGATGGCTGGTCGGTTGGTATTCTCTTTCGCGAACTTGTGGCCCTCTATGCTGCCTACACGCAGGGAAAACCCTCGCCGTTCGTTGAACTGCCTGTTCAGTACGCGGATTATGCGCTATGGCAGAGGCAATGGCTGCAAGGAGAGGTATTGGAACAGCAGGTGCGCTACTGGCAAGAGCATCTTGCGGGGGCGCCCACGACGCTTGACATTCCCTCTGATCGCCGCAGACCACCCGTGCAAACATATGCCGGAGCTATGCTTTCGTATGAGCTTGACAAGTCCCTAACCGAACAACTCAAAGTCCTGAGCCGCCAGGAGGGGTGTACCCTCTTCATGACCCTCTTAGCCGCGTTTCAGGTGTTGCTCTACCGATATACGGGCCAGGACGACCTGCTGATCGGGACCCCCATCGCCAACCGCACGCGAACTGAAATTGAGGGCCTGATCGGGCTGTTTATTAACACGCTGGTCGTGCGTACCAGCCTCGTTGGCAATCCGTCCTTCCTGGATCTCTTAGCTCGTGTACGTGAGAATGCGCTGGGGGCCTACGCGCATCAAGACCTGCCCTTTGAGAAACTCGTCGAGGTGCTACAGCCCAGACGTGATGTAAGCCGTCATCCCCTCTTCCAGGTGATGTTCAGTTCGCAAAGCTCGCTCACCCTGTCACGCACGCTGCCACATCTCACGTTCAAACTTTTGAGTACACAACGTCATACAGCGCAATTTGATCTGACAGTCAGCATCCTTGATACAGAGGAAGGCGTATTCGCTGGTTTCGAATATAACACCGACCTCTTCGATCAAGCGACGATGAGCCGTATGGCAGCGCATTTTCAGGAATTGCTCGCGCATATTGTACGAGACCCACGGCAGCATATTCTTGATATCCCGCTGTTGACGTTCTCAGAGCGGCAGCGCATGCTTTACGAATGGAATCAGACAGCGGCTCCCTACGCGTTTGAGCGCTGTATTCCTGAAATGTTTGAGCAGCAGGTTGCGCAGAGGCCAGATGCGCTGGCCATCCGTTATGAAAATACACAGCTCCGCTATGCTGAGTTGAATCAGCGGGCCAATCAATTGGCGCAGCATTTGCGGGTCCTGGGGGTCGGGCCAGAGGTACGCGTAGGTATCTGCTGTGAGCCTTCTCTGGAGCTGGCCATTGGTCTGCTGGCTATTCTTAAGGCGGGTGGAACCTACATTCCCTTAGACCCGGCCTATCCACAGGAGCGGCTGGCTTTTATTCTGCACGATGCGCAGATTGCCGTCCTTGTGACTCAGACCGATCTCCAGGCGCATCTGCCCGCACAGCAGATCAGCGTTGTCTGTCTTGATAGCAGCACTGAACTGTTGACGCAGTATGCTGCTGAAAACTTCGACTGCGGACTTAGGCCGGAAAATGGGGCCTATGTGATCTATACATCTGGCTCTACAGGCAAGCCGAAAGGGGTTCTTATTCCCCACCGCGCTGTCGTGAACCACAATCTGGCTGTGATCCAACGCTATGGCCTCCAGCCCACGGATCGCGTCCTCCAATTTGCCTCCATCAGTTTTGATGTGGCAGTCGAGGAACTTTTCTCAGCCTGGTTGAGTGGCGCAACAGTTGTGTTCAAGCCCAGAGATCTTTCGCCATCGTTCCAGGATTTCTTACGTTTTGTAGAACAGGAACACCTGACGGTCCTCAATCTTCCCGCGCCTTACTGGCATGAATGGGTGGCAGAGTTGCCGCGCCTGGTCGAACCGGTACCAGCATCTTTGCGCCTGCTCATTATCGGAAGCGATAAAGCCTTGCCCGAACGTCTCGCGACCTGGTACCGCTATGCTGGGACGCGCGTTCAACTCTACAATGCCTATGGCCCCACCGAGGCAACGATTACGACAACCGTGTATGAGCCGGATATGGCTGCCCCTCCAACGGGTAGCTCGTTACCGATTGGGCGGCCTGTGGCCAATGCACAGGTGTATATCCTGGACACGCGACTGCAACCTGTACCTCCTGGCGTAGCGGGAGAACTCTATATAGGAGGCGCGGGTCTCGCGCGCGGCTATCTGAATCGACCGGCGCTCACGGCAGAGAAATTTATCCCTCATCCATTCAGCCGTACTCCTGGCGCACGACTCTATCAGACAGGTGATAGCGCCCGTTCCTTGCCGGATGGCACGCTTGAGTTTCTGGGACGGGGTGATACCCAGGTGAAGATTCGCGGCTTCCGCATTGAGTTAGGTGAAATTGAAGCGGTGCTGGCGCAACATCCGCAGGTGCAGTCATGTATTGTCCTGGCACGTGAAGATCTACCAGGTGAAAAACGCCTGGTTGCCTATCTGACCGCTACCACCCAGGAAGCGCCTTCAACCAGCACACTGCGCCACTACCTGAAAGAGCACATTCCAGAGTATATGCTTCCGTCGACCTTTATTGTGCTGGATGTATTGCCTGTCAATGCAAATGGTAAAATAGATTGGCGCGCCCTCCCCAGCCCCGAAACGTTGCGTCCGTCCCTGGAGGAGGCATATATCGCGCCACGCTCTGAGATCGAGCGCACGATCGCCACGATATGGCAGACGACGTTGCATATTGAGCACGTAGGCATGCGGGATAACTTCTTTGACCTTGGAGGGCATTCGCTGCTTATGATACAGGTACACAGGCAGCTATGTGATGCCTTACAACGAGATATTCCCCTGCTTGACCTGTTCAGATATGCCAGCATCAGCGCATTGTCAGAACATCTCATAGGACAACCACACGCTGAAGACGTGACGACTCCGGCGTCTAAAACTCACGGCAGGGCAGATGCGCGCAAAGAGGCCATGAAGCGGCAAAAAAGTATACGCCACAGACCGTAGAACCGGCTGCGCTGTGACCTGGAAAGGGCCAAGAGTATGTCTACCTTAGATGATTTGTCCAAACGGCGAGCAAGTTTATCGCCAGCGAAACGTGCTTTGCTCGCTAAGATCGCGCGCGGCCATGAGGGTCCAAAGGGTGCGACCTATGCGCACACCATACCACGTCGTGAGGCGCAACAGGATGCGCCACTCTCATTTCTGCAAGAATGGTATCTTCCTCAACAGGATACGATGCCGTCGGCCGTCACTATCCAGGGAGAGATTGATCAAGCCTTGCTAGAGCAGTGTATTCAGCATATCGTGCAACGCCACGAATCCCTACGCACAGTGTTTCCACTCATTGAAAATCAACTGGTGCAGGTGATTGTACCGTCACTCCGGCTGCCGCTCCTCATTGAAGATCTGCGCTCCCTTCCAGAAGGAGAGCGCGAGGCCGAAGCCTCACGCCAGGCGTATCAAGAGAATCATCGCGTCTTCGACATGCAACAGGGACCACTGATACACTTGAGATTGTTGCGTTTAACTGATGATACCTGCCTGTTTATCTTTACGCTCCATCATATCATTGCGGATGGCTGGTCTATTGCCCAATTTTTCCGTGAATTGCTTGTCCTCTATGAAGCAGCGCTTATGGGTGTGCCACCACAGTTGCCGGACTTGCCGATTCAATATGCGGATTATGCAAGCTGGCAACGACGGGAACTGCAAGGAGCAAAGTTAGACGCCTATCTCAACTACTGGAAGGACTATTTACAGGATAGAGCCGTCCTGCAAGTGCGTACCGATCATCCTCGCACCACTGATTATACCTTAAAGCGTGCAAGCATCCGTTTTCATATCGCAGATGCCCAGGCCAATGGATTGAAGAGTGTGAGCCGTCAGGAGGAGAGTACGGTATTTATGACATTGGTCGCAGCATACGCGCTTCTGCTCTCTACGCATAGCGGGCAAGAAGATATTTTGCTTGGCTTCGGTATCTCTAATCGCAGCCTGCATGAGACGGAGAACGTGATAGGGGTGTTTGGTAATGTCCTTCCCCTGCGGATCGATGTCTCTGGCCAGCCAGCGTTTCGTCAATTGCTGAGACGAGTTCAACAAGCAACCTTGAGTGTTTTTGACCATCAAGACCTGGCCTATGAGCAGGTGATGCAGGCAATTGAACCGGAGTGGAATATCAGCCAGCACCCTCTCTTGCCTGTGAAGTTTGTTCTACAAAACGAATCTTCGCTCAATCGCACACGCACAAAAGCAGGTTTGACGATGCGCCCGCAGCGAGTATTCAGTCCGCTGGAATGGTTTGAGTTGAACATGATTATCTACGATACGGACGAGGGCATGCTAGGAGAGCTAGAATACAACACAGCTCTGTTTGCGGAGGCAACCGTTGCCAGAATGGTTGCCGAATATCAGGCTTTACTGGAACAGATACTGAGCAATGCCTGATAGTAAGTTACATATAGTTACATAAACAAGAAGGGAAGTGTCCTATGGAACAAGACAATGCCATCTACAAAGTTGTGATCAATGGGGAAGAGCAGTACTCTATCTGGCCCGTTGAGCGTGAGAATGCTCTTGGCTGGCACGATGCTGGTAAAAGCGGCACAAAAGAGGAATGTCTGGCCTATATCAAGGAGGTATGGACAGATATGCGTCCGCTCAGTTTACGGAAGCGTATGGAAGCGCAAGAAACACAGTAAACGCTTCTGAGTATGTGGCTCTTCACAATGCATGAACGACGGCGAGATACATCCCTGATTACAGGCTATTATGAACATGCTAAGGAACAAAGGCCGATGACACTCACGCCATCCTCCAGCACGTGGATTAGCTGTCCAAAACCAAATCCACAGGCGGACATTCGTCTTTTCTGTTTTCCATATGCTGGTGGAGGAGCCTCTCTTTTTCGCTCCTGGATAGGGAAATTGCCCGTCCAGATAGAAGTCTATCTCATCCAGTTGCCGGGGCGAGAAAATCGTTTTCTTGAGGAGCCATATACCACTATCACAGCGCTTGTCGAGGATCTCGCCCAGCAGATCCATCCCTACCTCCAGGGACCCTTTGCATGTTTTGGACATAGCCTGGGAGCATTGGTCAGCTTTGAACTGGCCCGCTATTTACGTGTCCATGCTCTGCCTCAGCCGCAGCATCTGATTGTTTCGGCATGTCGAGCGCCGCAGTTGCCCAGTCCTAAGCCTCCCATTCACGCCTTGCCCGATGCTGAATTTATCGCGGCATTACGTCTTCTGGAAGGCACACCGGAGGAGCTTCTCCAACACGAGGAACTCATGGAGTTGATGCTGCCTACTTTACGGGCCGACTTTTCGCTCTATGAGACATTCAGCTATCATCAAGAGAAGCCGTTCACCTTTCCGATAACTATTTTTGGCGGTAAACAGGATAACGAGGTGACTCAGGAAGAGCTTCTAGCCTGGCAAGAGCAAACGACTGCCGTATGTAAGCAGTATATCTTTCCCGCTGGCCATTTTTTTCTGCATAGCGAGCAAACTGCTGTGCTACAGACGCTAGGTGAAGTTTTGCGTGTAACGACTGGAAGAGGGTAGGAGACACCTGCCGGTCAGAGGATCTACCTGGCGGTCTTGCGAGGCGTTGAAACGCCTCGCA
>JBDTHH010000610.1:0-5303 GCA_039937055.1 Ktedonobacteraceae bacterium
CGAGAAGGAATCCAGGTTGCAGCGTAAGGCGGTAGCGCGTGTGCATATTGTGGGGGAAACGTAGCTTCATGCCCCTCTTCCTTCTTAAAAAACAGTCGCTGGCTGATCTGTTGCGCTATGGAGAGACTGACCAAATATTGCAGCGGCACATTTCACACGCACAGCTTTGAGATAGCACTGTATTCCTGCTCATTTTCAGTATAGCCATCCCCTCCAAAAATAAAGAAAACAGCCATTTTGCCGAACATAATAGATAGATCAAATGCCTGTACAGATCCTGAAGCCATGCATAAAAGCAGAGGAAACTATGACAAGGAATAAAAGAACTGACCAGATTCAGAAAACGACGCTTAAGCTCCTGCAACTCGCGCAGGTGAATGAGCCAGCGATCCCGGTAGAGCAGATCGTCGAACTGCGCGGCCCGCAGATCCGCTACGTTGGCTTCGAGGACGAGCTTTCTGGGCTGATCTTCAGGGAAGAGGGGCGCCCCGTTATCGGCATCAATAAGCGCCATTCGAGGCAGCGCCAGCGCTTCACCATCGCGCATGAATTTGGACACCTGGAACTGCATAACCGCAATGATCTGCATATTGATCGCCAATTTTATATGCGTTTACAAACGGCCGATGATCCTGACAGCCTCTCCCAGTCAATCGATCCCCTGGATATCGAGGCCAGTATCTTCGCAACCGAACTTTTAACCCCCCAGAATATGTTAGAACAAGACCTGAGAGGCCATCCCATTGATTACGAAGACGATGAGTTAATTCGCACACTGGCAGAGCGCTACCAGGTCAGCCTCCAGTTGATGATCTTTCGCCTGACCAGCCTCGACTTGATCTCGGTGTAAGCATAGGTCAACACTGTTGGGCTACTCTCGTGTTTGTTCTTCAGGATAGACTAGAAATGGGAACATTACATTTGATCGTATGCATGGAGAAAAAGCACACACAATGACGGAGCAAGCAGAGACCCAGGTTATTATCAAAGAACAGGAAACCTTTAACCGGCCACCGCGTATCTGGCTCACTCCTACAGCGGAAACATTGAAGTTTCCCATCCCACCTGCAAAGGAGGCCATTCCTCCCGCGCCCGGGTTAATGACGCTCGTCGCTCCGTTAATCATGATGGGAGCCCTCTTCGCCCTCTACGGCGCTATCTACCATGGCAACATTCAACAGCTTGTCTTTCTCTTGCCGATGGTCCTTTTCTCTGTCATGACGCCCTTGATGGGCATGATAACCGGCCGCCAGAAGGGAAAGTCGGTACTGAAGAAGCAGCGAGCCGATGAGAGACAATATAGGAAAGTGTTGAAAGCGCTGCGCAAAGAACTGGAGGTCAAGGCCATGGAGCAGCGCCAGTTCGCCTGGCTCAAAGACCCCGGCTCCGATCAACTTGAAGCGCGCATCAAAGAACGCAAACACCTGTGGGAGCGGCGTCCCGATGACCCCGATTTTCTCGCGGTCCGCGTCGGCACCGGCCCGCAGCCGTTCTTTGTCCAGATAGAAATACCAGAGATAGAGTCGTCTGAACCGTTGCTTCCGGATATCCAACAATTCGAGCGCGACTTCTCCACAGTAAGTGATATCCCTTGCAGCATCTCGCTGCCACACATCCGCTCCCTGGGTATCACCGGCGCGCGCCAGGATGTCGCGGACTTTATACGCAGCTTCTTCAGCCAGATCGCTACCCATCATTCACCGGAGGATGTACGTATTCTCGGCATTTATCCCGCTTCTCAAAAGCGTGACTGGGACTGGATGCGCGACCTGCCACATACCGCACCCTTGCGGACCGCCAAGTTAGACCGCCTGGTAGCAGTAGGCCAGGAAGAGGCGATTATCCTGCTCAATTTCCTGTTGGAAGAACTAAGCCAGCGAGCCACCAAAGATGATGACGAGCAAAATGCAGCTAATGCGCCTCAAAATGCTCAGAAGTCAGAGCAGCCTCCACCCCTGCCCCACCTGGTCGTGTTTGTGCATGACTATGTCGATGTGCGCAAGCACCCGGCTCTGACCTACGCCTTCAAGTTCGGCGAACACCTCAGCGTCTCCGTCATCTACATGGTGGCTCAGCAATCGGCAATTCCTAGCGAATGCCGTGGCATTGTGCGCCTGTACCACGAGCAACAGGAGGCGCCTACCACCGAAGAGCCTCAGGGCGCGGCAAACAGTATGGCGCTTCAGGAGCAAACTTTCCAGCCTTTACGCCTCCAATATGTCGCCGCCGGTTATGCCGGAGAGACCCTGGAAAACGTCACACCCGACTCAATGGAACTCGCCAGCGTAGGCCGTGTGGCCAAGGCCCTTTCGCCGCTCCAGGTCATTGAGGGAGGGGAAGACGCCGTTAACCTGCCGAGCAACGTACGCATCCTGGATATGTATGAGCTAGGTTTTGCTGACCAGTTTGATCCTGACAAATGGTGGTACCTCAAAGACCCCCTGCTCCAGATCCACGCCCGCTATGGACGCCTGCGTGTCCCTATGGGCCAGGGGCTCAACGGCCTGGTCTGGCTCGATCTGAATGACACCGTCCACGGCCCGCACGGCATTATCGCCGGTACCACCGGGTCAGGCAAAAGCGAGTTGCTCCAGTCGCTGATCCTGGGCCTGGCCATGACCCACCATCCACACCTCGTCAACTTTGTGCTGGTTGACTTCAAAGGCGGTGCAACCTTCAAGCCATTTGAAAAGCTGCCGCATACCGTGGGCATCGTTACCGATCTGAGTGGGCGCCTGACCGAGCGCGCTCTCACGGCCCTGAAAAGCGAACTGCGCAGGCGCGAGCATATGCTCAGCGAAGCGAACGCCAAGAAAATCGCCCAGTACCAGGCCATGCGCGCCCAGGCCCTGGTCAGCGGCGAGGCCCAGGACCCCAACTCGCCTTTCAGGGAGCCGCTGCCCAATCTGATGATCATTATTGATGAGTTCGCAGAACTTGCTAAGGAACACCCGGAGTTTATGGATGGGCTGGTCAGCGTGGTGCAGAAGGGCCGCAGCCTGGGCGTCCACCTGATCCTGGCAACCCAGAAACCCACCGGATCGGTGAACCCCGCCATCTGGTCAAACCTCAAGTTCCGCATCTGCCTGCGCGTGGCCTCTCTACAGGATAGCCGCGATATGATCGGCCGCTCTGAAGCCGCGCTTCTGCCCAGCACACAGCCCGGCCGCGCCTACCTCCAGATCGGCTCCGAGGTCTTTGAACTGTTCCAGAGCGCGCGTACCTCACTGCCCGCGAAGGTTCAGAACGAGTCCATCATCTCCATGCTGCGCGCTGCGGCCGGGGCCGAAGACGTAACCGACCAGATGGTATTGTCAGACCTGATGGTACCATTTAAGGATACGATTGGCGCGGAGCTGTTCCGCCCCTGGCCTGATCCCCTGCCAAAGCGCATCAGCCTGGCGGAAATTTACGAAAATCCAGCTATGCCCCCGGTGCTGGAGAAAAAACCGCTCTCTCAGGCCCTGACCTCAGGCATAGGCGCCGACCTCTCTCTTGACACCATAGACCAGCCAGTCTATGGCTGGCTCAACACCCCCATAGGCCTGGTCGATCTTCCTGCCGAGCAACGTCAGGAACCACTGATGCTGAATATGCCACAGCAGGGCGGACACATCTTGATCGCAGGGGCACCAGGCACCGGCAAAAGCGTGTTTTTGCGCACACTGATTACCTCCCTGGCCCTGACTCACACATCGTCACAATTGCAAATGTACATGGTCGACTTCGGGGGCCAGGCGCTGAAGGTCTTTGAGAAACTGCCGCATGTCGGAGGTATCTTCGGCGAGGCCGACGACGAGTATATCCGGCGCCTCCTGCGCAAATTGCTCGGCACTATCGAAGAGCGCAAACACCTCTTCGCCACCCAGCAAATTGAAGATTTTCTGATGTACCAGCGCCGGAGAAACGATCCTATGCATGCTACGACTCACCTGCCTGAGCTTCCAGCCGTGGTCCTGCTGATTGATAAATTTCTGGAATTTAAACAGGCCCATGACAAAGATATGGACCTGCTACTCTCCCTCGCGCGTCAGGGGCGTAACTACGGGGTCTACCTGGTTCTGACCGTTGATCGCCCCATCGCCGTACCAACCCAGTTACTTAGCCTGATCGAGATCCGCTTTGGTCTGCGCTTACTCGAAGTGACCGACTCGCTGATCTTGCTGGGCAGATACGAGGCCGCCCGCATCGACGCGGGTATGGCGGGCAGGGCCTATAGACGGGGCAATCCTCCTGAAGAGGTGCAGGTTGCGTTGCCTGTCCGCGGCGAGGACGACGACGAAGTGGCTGCGAAACTTGAGGAGTACATCGATTTTCTGGCTCACGAGGCCGAAGGCACGCGCGCCCCGGCCATCGAACTGTTGCCGGACTATGTACGCATCGACGACTTCTTGATCGAGGCCGCCTTCGGAGATCCGCTGGCCCAGCAGAATGGACTGCGCCTGCGCCTGGGTATCGAAGACCTCTCGCTCCGGCCAATCGCGCTGGACCTCAACGCCGACACACCTCATGCAATTGTCGCCGGTGGCCCCGTCAGCGGCAAAACGAATGTGCTCCAGGCCTGCCTGCTGACATTGGGCAGCGCCCCCACCAGCCGGGAGGTCCAGGTTATCCTGGTAGACTTCCGGCGCAGCTCGCGCGCGTTGCGGCGCCTGCCCAATGTATGGATGTATGCCGACTCGGAGGAGCGCTTGCTGGAGGTCGTCGAAACACTGAAGAAGGAACTGCGCGAACGCATGGACCGCATGCGCGCTGCCCTTGAAGAAAAACAAAACGCAGCCAATGATAACGATGACGCGCTTGACCTTGATATGCAACCCATCCTGCTCGTTATCGATGATTATGATCAGTTGGGCATCTTGACAAAAAATCCACTGAACGATCTGAAAGAGTACCTGCTGCAGGCCCGAAACCTCAACCTGCACATGATAGTGGCCGCCGGCTCAAGCGATCTGAGCCGGAATGATATCGTCTTGCAACAGGCACGCTCCTGTCGCATGGGCGTGATCCTGGGCGGCGACCCCGCCGACTCGCCTCTGCTAGGTGTCCGTATGAGCGACATGCCTCCGGGCCGCGGCTACCTCGTCCGGCGCAATCAACGCTACCTGGTGCAGATTGCCCACCTGAAACCCGAAATGCTCAGACCCTGGGTAGCACGTTTGACCTATGCTGCCATGGACGACAAGGTCTCCAGCATTTTGAATAGTCCCGCCCTCCCAGACTAATCCTCTCGCTTCGTAGCGGCGTGATTGATCACGCCTGGGCCAGCCGGCCGTCATGGTTGCCAGGCGTGATCAATCACG
>JBDTHH010000611.1:0-13388 GCA_039937055.1 Ktedonobacteraceae bacterium
GCTACGGGTCGAACTGCGACGGTTTGTTGCCGAAGGGTCTGTCGCGCGTGCGCGATTGAAATGAAATCGCCTGGAATATCATGAAACGAGAGATTTGACACGCGACCGATTTCTTCGGTATACTGTAGTGGACCCGCAGTACACGCACAATCTACAACTGAATAGCTCTATGAGATTTGCTCTCATCAAGAGAGGTGGAGGGAAACGGCCCGATGAAGCCCGGCAACCCGCTTGCCTGTCTGTCTATGACATGACAGCGACAGGAAGGGTGCCAATTCCGGCGGAATGTTCCGCGAGATGAGGGGGAAGAGGCGAGAAGCTAAAACCCCTGCATTATCAGGGGTTTTTTTATTGGATAATACACGCTTACTGTAAAAAGGAGGATTGTTCCGTGAACAGCTTTATGAGCAGCCCGAAGCTCTATTTTACCAGCGAGTCGGTGACGGAGGGGCATCCCGATAAGCTCTGTGACCAGATTTCGGATGCCGTGCTTGATGCTATCCTGGCGGAAGACCCCCAGGCGCGTGTGGCCTGCGAGACGGCCACGACGACCGGCCTCGTGCTTGTGGCCGGTGAAATCAGCACCTCCGCATGGGTCGATATGCCGGCAGTCGTGCGCAAGACCATCGAGCAGGTTGGCTATATCAATGCGGACTACGGCGTTGATTATCGTACCTGTGGCATCGTTACCTCGATCGGCAAGCAATCTCCAGACATCGATCTGGGCGTCAGCCACTCGGTTGAGACCAAGTCTGCCGAGCGCCTGAGCAATGATGAGCTGGAGCGTGAGGGCGCCGGCGATCAGGGGATGATGATCGGTTTTGCCTGCAACGAGACCCCGGAGTATATGCCGCTGCCGATCAACCTGGCCCACAAGTTAGCACGCCAGCTCTCGCAGGTGCGCCGCAAGTCCTGGGGCGGCACCGGTCCTATGACCTACCTGCGACCCGATGGCAAGAGCCAGGTTACGGTGCAGTACGAGAACGGCCGTCCGGTGCGCATCGACTCGGTCGTCGTCTCAACCCAGCACGCCAGCTACGTTGACCAGGAGCAGATTCGCCAGGATACCATCGAGCATATCATCAAGCCGATCATTTCGGCCGACCTGATGGATAGCGCCACGAAGATCTACGTGAATCCCACCGGCCGTTTCGTCGTCGGTGGCCCCATGGGCGATGCCGGCCTGACCGGTCGCAAGATCATTGTCGATACCTATGGCGGCATGGCGCGTCACGGCGGCGGCGCCTTCAGCGGCAAAGATCCGACCAAGGTGGACCGCTCCGGCGCGTACATGGCTCGCTATATCGCCAAGAACATCGTCGCCGCCGGCCTGGCCGACCGCCTGGAGTTGCAGGTCGCCTATGCTATCGGCGTGGCCCATCCTCTCTCGCTCTTCGTAGAGACGTTTGGCACAGGCAAGGTCTCCGACGAAGAGATCATTCGCCTCATCAACGAGCACTTCGATCTGCGCCCGGCGGCCATCATTCAGTCGCTGAACCTGCGCCGCCCGATCTACCAGCCGACCGCGGCCTTCGGACACTTTGGCCGCACCGACATCGATGCTCCCTGGGAGGCCCTCGACAAGGTACCGATGCTCCGCAAAGGCGCCGGGGCCAATGTCGAGCAAACCAGTGAGGTTCCCGCGCGGGAAATGCTCGACGTAGAGTAGCAAAGTCGCCTCTGGCACACGAAAGCGGTATTGAGCAGGTGACCCAGGGCGTGAGCGACCATTACGCCCTGAGAGCCGCCTGCTCAGAAATCCTACCTTCTCATCACACATAGCGTTCAAGCCAGCGCAGTACGCGGTTATCTGCGTCGATTCCATGTTCTGGCTCGCTCAAACCGTGGCCCTCTCGCGGGTAGATGGCCATCTCGACAGGCACATGACGCTCGCAGAGCGCACGGTAGAAAGCATATGCCTGAGCCACCGGCACACCGGGATCAGTCTCTCCGTGCAGGATCAGCGTCGGCGTGGTTACGCGTTTGGCGAAGGTGATGGGCGAGTGCTGGTGATAGACATCAGGTTGCTCAAGTGGATCAACGATAAGCTGCAACACGTCGGCATCGGGGATATTCGTCTGCGCGTGCATATTCAGCCAATCGGAGATGCCCGCGCCCATGACCGCCGCCTTAAAGCGCGTGCTCTGGGTCACCGCCCAGGCCGCGAGGAAGCCGCCGTTGCTCCAACCGCCAATCGCCAGGCGCTCGCCATCAGCCCAGCCCTGCGCGATCACGTAATCGATGCCGGCCAGGATATCCTGCAGGTCTTTGCCGCCCACGTCGCCCATGACCGCGTCGGCAAAGGCCGCGCCATTGCCCCAACTCCCGCGATAGTTCACGCGCAGCACCGCGTAGCCTGCCGAGGCGAGTATCTGCGCATACCTGAGGGTCCAATGGTCGCAGTAGGCCCCTGATGGTCCTCCATGCACATCCACAAAGAGCGGCGGGGGCGTGCCTCTCTTGTCGCTCACCGGCGCTGTGAAGATCGCATGAACACGAGCGCCGTCAGCGCTCGCATACTGGATACGCAGGCTGCTTGTCAACGTCCAGGTCTCCTCAGGTATCGGGTTGATCCGTGTGATGCGCTGCCAGGTGATGCTCGCAGCCTTGCTATCTTCCTGCTCCAATGTGCCAACGTGTACATCGGGTGGCTGTTGAGGGGTAGAATGCACCGTCGCAAAACGCGTGAGATCAGATGAAAGCGAGAGTGTTGGCTGATCCCACTGCATGACGAAATCGTGCTCAAGCAGGGTTGTGGCACCGCTCACTGTGTCCAGGATGCCGATCTGATGGCTCACACCGGCGACGGCTGTATACAGCAGGCGCTGGCCATCGGGAAACCAGGCGCACCATGTCGGACTGCATTCGATACGCGGTGTGAGGTTGCGTGCCTCGCCGCTTTGCAGGGAGAGCAGGAAGATGTCACCGGCTCCGCGCCCCGGATCGCTCCAGCGGCCAGAAACATACGCCAGGTGCTGTCCATCGGGAGACCACGTGAGCGCCCGCGCCTGCACGCTGACCGGCGTGAATTGTGTCACCTGCCGGATAGCTCCTCCTGTGGCGGGGACGACCCCAATCTGACTGTGATACCAGCCAGTCTCCTCCGGCTCATGGGCGTAATATAAGCCCAGGTGCTTGCTATCGGGCGACCAGGTGTACTCCCACACGGTGATGCCATCGGGGGTGACGGCTTCAGGCAGCGTGTAGTCAGGGCGGACCATCCAGAGTCGCTGGTGACGGCTTTTATCAGGGGGAAACACTTTCGGATCGTTCTGCGGCTCCTTGCCCGCGAGCGAGAGGAACGCGATGCGACTGCTGTCAGGCGACCACGCAATCTCGCTGATGCCATTCGGCATGCTGCATCCCTGTCTGGCTTCACCGCCGCCAGCAGGCATCAGATATAACTGGGATTGGCCCTGTTCACCTTCCTCCTTGGAAAGGAAAGCCAGCCATTTGCCATCTGGCGACCAGCGCGGGCTTGTGCTGTGCTTTCTCCCATCCAGCAGCGGCTCTGGCTCACCACCGCTTGCCTCTGCCAGCCAGATATGGCTACGCGGTTCGCGCTGTTTCGGCTGCTGCTCCTGTACCACGTAAGCGATGCGTTGCCCATCAGGCGAAAGCTGTGCGTCATCGACAAAACGGATGTCCCCCATGATTTCCGGGGTGATAGGCACGCGCTGGCTGCTGGTCGGCGTGGTCAAGGCTTTTTGAGGTGTATTGCTCAAGGAAAGCTCCTACTCTTTTAATTACTTGACGTTGTAATGTACTGCCGAGATACTTGTGAGGATGCGATACTGCAAAATGAAGATCGGCATAATGGCTGGCAAGTTGTTCAGGTCATCTTACATTACGTTCATTGTATGGGGCAAGCCCTTGCCAATAGCCTATATAATTACTTGTGCTAAGTGCGTTTTACAAGAGGGTGTTATGACAGCGCTACATCGTACCACATCGTAGGCCAAGAAAGGGAACTGACAGATGGATTTTTCGCTCAATGAGGAGCAGTTGGCTATTCGTCATACCTGCCGCGAGTTCGCGGAGCAGGAGATTAAGCCACGAGCTGAAGAAATGGACCGCACCGGCGCATTTCCGTATGATCTTATGCGCAAGATGGGGGAGTTGGGGTTGCTGGGCTTGCCGTTCCCGGAAGAGTATGGCGGCGCGGGCGCGGATTTTCTGACCTATTGTCTCGCGATTGAAGAGATCTCGCGCGGCGATGTCTCGGTCGGCATTACGATGGAGGCGCATACCTCGTTGGGAGCCACCCCCTTCTATCTATTCGGCAGCGAAGAGCAAAAACAGCGCTTTTTACGGCCCTTAGCCTCCGGCGAACACCTGTGGGCCTTTGGTCTGACCGAGCCGGAAGCCGGCTCTGACTCTGGCGGCACACAGACCCGCGCGCTGCTGCGCGACGGGCAGTGGCACATCAATGGCTCCAAGGCCTTCATTACCAACGCGGGCACCGATATGACCAGCGGCGTGACGATCACTGCGATCACCGGCAAACGCGCCGATGGCCGCAACGAGATCACCAATATCATCGTCCCGAAGGGTACCCCTGGCTATAGTATTGGCCAGCCCTACAAGAAAATGGGCTGGAAAGCCTCCGATACACGTCCCCTGTCCTTTGAAGATTGCGCGGTCCCCGCAGGGGACATTTTGGGGAAATGCGGCGACGGCTTCAAGCAGTTTATGCAGATCCTCGACGCCGGGCGTGTGGCCATCGCGGCGCTCTCCGTTGGCCTGGCCCAGGCCTGTCTCGACGAAGCCCTCGATTACGCGAAGCAGCGCAAACAATTTGGGCAACCTATCAGTAAATTCCAGGCCATTCAGTTCAAATTAGCCGATATGGCTATGGAAATAGAGCTGGCTCGTTTAATGTATTATAAGGCCGCCTGGTTGCATATGCAGGGACAAGCTTATACCTCGGAAGCTGCGATGGCCAAGCTCTTTGCTTCGGAGACGGCCAAGCGCGCCGCGGACCAGGCAGTGCAGATTCATGGTGGCTATGGTTTTATGGATGAATACCCGGTTTCGCGCTACTGGCGCAGCGTCAAGGTCAACGAGATCGGCGAAGGGACCAGCGAGGTGCAGCGCATGTTGATCGCCAAGAACCTTGGATGCTAGAAACCGGAATAGCACAAAGGAGAGACGTGACTATGGAGATCCCTATCGGTTCAGACACGATTACCAGCAATCAGACACCAGTTCATGAGGGGGCGCACAAAGGTCTGTTGGAGGGCATACACTTCAGGTTCCCTATATACCGGCATGACCACCCTCCGGTTGTCGATGTGAATGAGGTCGCTGACGACCAGTTGACGTTTGGGCAGAGAATCGCTGACGTAGTAGCTAAGAATATGGGAAGCTGGCGTTTTATCATTATCCAGAGTCTGATTCTAGTGTTATGGATAATACTCAACTCCGTCGCGTGGTTTGTCTGGAAATGGGATATGTACCCTTTTATAGCCATGAACCTTGTATTATCATGCCAGGCAGCTTATGCAGCTCCAATAATCATGATGTCTCAGAATCGCCAGTCGACCAAGGATCGTTTGACTGCGGAGAACGACTATGTCACCGATTGTAAGGGCGAGGAGGAGATTCGCCATATTATGGAGCACCTGGATCACCAGGATGTCATGATTCTCCAGGTGCTCCAGCGCATTGAAGCCCAGCGCGAAGAGCTACTCAAACGCCTGGGCACACTTGATCCCGCTCTGGCCCAGCGCCTGGGAACTGATATCCTGCATATCAGCGAAGAGATGGCCGAGGAAGAGACAGGAGACAGCAGTATGAGTGGGAACTCGTAAACTGGTGTGACATAACTCTGGCACGGTGCATGCACCAACAAATCCGCTAGGGAAGTGTCATTACATGTCGTAGGGACCCGATTTATCGGGTCCCTACCTTGTATTCTTCGGCCAGTTAAATGCCATAATCGTGGCTGATGGGCCGGCGTTGTTAGTGGCGGGCGTTGTAGTGCCGTCGCTGTTGACGGTCCAGACGGTCGTATTGCCGTTGACTGACACGAACTGAGCGTTGTCCAGGACCGAGCCGACGTTGACGGCGATGCCCGGCACCACGTCGTACATGCCGTATGTATGGTTGTCTTCCTGCCACAGGATAAAGTCTTTGCCGCCCTGGAGCGCTGAAACGTGACCCGCAGTGGAGATCTGCGTGAAATCTGTACCCGCTTCAGTATCCAGCGGGAGCATGAAGAGCGTGCCGCTCACGTAATCATCCAGTGGCGGCAGGTAGATGCTATCGCTGGCCTGGGGGGTCACGGCAGGGTTCATGGTCACCGTTGGTTCAGGCGCGACAGTGGTGGTTGGCTGGGCCGTTGCCAGCGAGCCATCTGCGATGGTGTCGTTTGTGTTCAGGATGAACAATGTGTTATCAACGATGGTCGGGTGGAACGACAGGCCATCCGTGCGGAACAGCCAGGTTTCGGTGATCGTGTGCCTTCCCCAGCGTCCGGAGAGTGGAGCTGGCGCTACGACAGCCTGCTGGGTCCAGATGTTGCTGTGGATGGTGCCCGTATCGGTCAGCCACTCGTCCGCCCAGTACATCATGGTTCCATCGTTATTCGTTGTGGGCGATGTAAAGATATGCCCAGGGTCCGCTTTGGCAATCTCTACCGGCGTGCTGGCCCCATCGGTGCTCAGTTGATAGCTTAAGAGATGAGATGTGCCGGTTTCATCAACTGAGGCGACCAGCAGCGTATTTTGCGTGAACCAGATGCCCTGGATCGGTGTATGCACCAGTACGGGGGTGACCTGGGCATTGAAGGTGCCAGAAAGTAGCACAGCAGGCTCACCTGGACTGGTGAACGCGTTCTTCAGCGAGAGCGCGCGCAGACTCCAGGTACGAACCGCGTCATGCGAGCCGTAATGGAAGATGTGTTTGTGTGTTGTGGGTATAGGCGTGGCGACATCAAGCTGCAACCATACCAGCCAGCCATGCGCGCTCCCCAGAACAATGAGCGGGTTGCTGCTCGCGGTCGCCAGCAGCGGGGTGCTGATCTGCGTTGCGCGGTCCAGGCGTTCAAGCATCCAGGCGTTATCAGGGCTATCACCGTAGGCTGTGTAGTAGATGGAGTTGCCATCAGCCACAGCGCTCGTTACATACTGGTATGTAGTATCCGTGGTATAGGGAACCCTGAGCACGCCAGTAGGTTGAGAGACGCTCTGCACGCCGACCTGGCCGGCAGGAGTGTGCGCCAGCAGGACCAGCGAGGTCAATCCTCCCACCATAATTGCCAGCAGAAAAGCTGCCGCCAGCCCGATCACGGTAAACTGGGGTGACAGCACGGGACGACGACGTTTGCGCTGCATAGGAAGCACTGGCAACGGTCCCGTTTCGGCGGTTGAGAAGGTCGTGCGCGGATCTGCTATCTCCGCCTGTCGCGGGTGCTCTGGCAGGTACGGCTTGAGGAATGCTGGAGGAGGTGGCGCCTCTGAGCCAGACCCTTTCATGAACTCGGAGTGCTCGGCAGCCAGCGCGCGCATGAGCTTTTCGTGCATGCCAGGCGGCGGCTCAATAGGCGGCAAGGCGCGTATCTGCTCACCAATCATAGCAGAATGCGCCAATGCCTGCCTGCACGAAGCACACTGCTCCAGGTGCTCATCCAGTTCGGTAAGCTCCACCTGGTCATCATCCTGCAACTCACGATATGCAGCGAGTAGTTCCTGCGCCTGAGTACAATTCACTCGTCACCCACCTCTTGCCGGTATAAAGCGATAAAACGCTCTCTTGCACGCATGAGTCGCATTTTAACAGCCGATGCGCTGATAGTCAGCATGTCCGCGATCTCCGCACAAGAGAAGCCATTATTCTCGTATAGCCATAAACAAACAGCATATTTAGGTGGTAACTGCTTCATGACATGCTCAACGATTTCGCGGTCGGCCACACGGCCCTCGAAGCGCCCGCCATCGTAGCCTCCATAGATCGCGCTGACCGCGCTTGACCGCCCCTCGCTGGAACTGTCATTGCTATTGAAGCTGTCAGACGATGAGCTTCCCGCATCAGAAAGCACGCCCGCGCCTATGCCACGGTCCTCGTTAAACAACGACAGCGGAAGCCAGGAGATCAAGCGCCTCCTGCGCAGCGCATCTGTAGTTGTGTTCTGCGCAATGCGGTACAGCCATGCGGATAGCGCCCCTGGTTGTACTACGGTGCCCGATAGCAGTGCCCGGTAGGCTTTGACGAATACGTCCTGCGCCAGATCAGCGGCCTGTTCACGGTTACCGATCAGGTGGTAGATAAAGTTCGTGATGGGCGTCTGGAAGCGAACGAAAATCGCCTCGAAGTCCGCCACGTCTACCCCCTGGACTTCCTCCCGTGGAACGGTCACTGCTGCCGAGAGCGTTTCAGTCGCCTGCTTCTCTTGATTGCTTGCAACTTCCACGCAACCATTGTCCTCCTCCGGCAGAGGCGCGGTCGGCTGGCCTGTGCGGGCCTCGCTCATTACTGAGCGCAAACCACCATTCGTAGTGTAGAGACGGATAGAGGTGTCCATTGGTTACATTAGCCTTCTATCTCTATAGAAATTAACCCCATTCATACATTAGACTCACTTCTTCTCTTGTAGCATAACACATTTAGATCACAAATGCTGTGAAGTATCAGACCATTCCTATGCATAATTTCCTATACAAGTCGGCATAATTTTCTATGCACATCGCTCGTTCTTCGTAGCCGCGTGATAAATCACGTGTGGGCAGACATGACATCTGGCTTGCCCACACGTGATTTATCACGCGGCTACGAAGAACGAGCCACTTATGTCTGGCCATAGATTCTGGTTGGCAGCCCTGTACAGAATAGGACGGTCTCATCTTCAGGGTGTAAAACGTGCCTTGCCAACAACTCGTGGTACGCGGCGACGGTAGCCGCGGCCTCCAACCCAATCTGCAAGCCTTCGCGCTCGGCGGCATAGCGCATCATATGTGCCATGGCCTCATCGCTCACACGCAGGGCTGTTCCGCCGCTTGCCTGTACGGCGTGCAGGATGAGCCGGTCGCCGATGGCCGCGGGGACGCGCAGTCCCGCCGCCCGCGTTGTGGCCTCCTGGGCCGGCCACGGTTCCGCCTCGTCGCGCCCCTGTTCAAAGGCGCGTACCAGCGGGGCGCAGCCCTCGGCCTGCACGATAATGATCTTTGGCACGCGGGCGTCTTCCAGCCAGTCCAGGGCGCGCAGCTCGGCGAAGGCTTTCCACATGCCTACTACGCCGGTGCCGCCACCGGCGGGATAGATGATCGCCGCCGGCAGTCGCCAGCCGAGCTGCTCCACCAGTTCCAGGCCCATTGTTTTCTTGCCTTCCGCGCGATATGGCTCACGCAGCGTGGCGACATTGAACCAGCCGCGCTCCTGGGCCACTACCGTCGCACGCTGACCGGCGTCACTGATCAGCCCCGGAACAAGTTCGACCTCGGCGCCGTAGAGGCGTGCCTGCTGTATACAATCGGTGGGAGCGTCTTCTGGCGCGACAACATAAGCTGGTAATCCGGCGCGGGCAGCGTAGGCGGCCAGGGCGGCCCCGGCGTTGCCCGCTGTCGGCGTCACAAAGCCGCGCACACCCAGTTCCACCGCGCGCGATACCGCCGCCGCCATGCCTCGCGCCTTGAAGCTGCCCGTGGGATTCTGGCCTTCGTCCTTCACAAAAAGACGCGCGCTGCGCTCCATACCCTGTGGTGCCAGGCGTGGAGCGGCCAGCAGCGGGGTCATTCCTTCACCCAGGCTCGCGATATGTCGTTCTTCGCGCACCGGCAGCAGTTCGTGGTATCGCCACATGCTGGCTTCACGCCGCGCAACCTCAGTGCGCGTGAGGCTACGCGCCACGGCGGCCAGGTCGTACTGGGCCAGTAGCGGCCTTGCGCAACACAGGCTCACACTCTGGAGCTGGTCTGCCTCGTATCGTTGCCCGCACAGGCTGCATTGTAGGTGGCTCAGGTAGCTAAAACTGGCGCTCATATGTCATAGTATATCATATAGTTCTTGTCTTTCCCTGGACTTTCTGGTACCATGACCATATGACAGAGACACTCCTTCAAGCCGCGTCACAGGATTGGGGTATCGTTGGTCACGAACAGGCTATCGACCTGCTGCGGCGCACGCTGGCGGCCGAGCAGGTACGCCATGCCTACCTGTTCAACGGTCCAGAGCATATCGGCAAGTCGCTGCTGGCGCTGCGCTTCGCCCAGACCCTGCTGTGTACCGGTGGGCCGGACCCGCGTGTCGCGCCGGCGGACCCGTGCAACGCCTGCCTGGCCTGTCGCAAGGTGTTGCATGGCAATCATCCCGACCTGCATATCATCAGCAGGCCGCGCGATAAACAGTTTATCATCATCGAACAGGTCCGCGCCTTGCAGGGCGAGTCCGCGCGCAAGACCCTGGAGGGGCGGCGCAATATCTTCATCATCCTGGGGGCGCACGAGATGAACCCACAGGCCGCGAACTGCCTCCTGAAGACGCTGGAGGAGCCGGAGCCTGATGTCGTCTTGCTGCTCACTACCCCGGACCGCAACCTGCTCCTGCCAACGATCCTCTCGCGTGTGCAGTATGTTCCTATGCACCTGCTCCCCCCTGCCAGGATCAGGGATGCCCTGGAAGCACAGTGGGAGGTCGAGCCGCAGGAGGCCGCGGTCATCGCGGGGTTGGCCGCCGGTCGCATGGGCTGGGCCGTGCAGGCGGTAGAGAATGAGCACCTGCTGACCGACCGCAAAGAGCAGCTTGATCTGCTGACCAGCCTGCTCGCCGCCGGCCGGGTGCAGCGCTTTCATGTGGCTCAAAGCCTCAGCGCCGATAGCGATAAAGCCCGTGCCGCCTTGGAGTTGTGGTTGCTCTGGTGGCGTGATATGCTACTGGCAGCAAACAATAGTCTTGACCTGACCGTCAACGTGGATATGCGTGATCTTCTGCAGCAGCAAGCGACAAAAATCGGCCCATCCGAGGCCGAACGCATGGTGCGTGCCATCTTACGCACGCTGGAGGCCCTGGACCAGAACGTCAATACGCGCGCTGCACTTGAAGTCCTGATGCTGGATATGCCATCGAAGGCCTAGAGGAGCAAGGATACCCGCACCCCCATTATTCGCGAAGAAGGAGCGCCGAACATGCGAACCGATTTTCACCACCTGCTTATCGCGCAGGATAGCGGTGTGCTCACGATCACCTTCAATCGTCCAGAAGTGCTCAATGCCTTCAACGATGCCATGCTTGATGAACTGTACGAGGCCGTTGAAGCCGCCACTCACGACGAGGCTGTGCGCTGCGTGGTGCTCACGGGCGCGGGCCGAGCTTTTGGGGCGGGACAGGATCTGCGTGGCTTCTCCGAGGCGCATGCCAGCGGCCGGCAGCTCAAGGTCAGCGAGCACCTGGAGAAGTATCACCGCGTCGTCTACGCCATTCGCGGCATGCCCAAGCCGGTGATCGCCGCCGTGCGGGGCGTGGCGGCCGGTGCCTCGTGCAACATCGCGCTGGCCTGCGATATGCGCATCGCCGCCGATAACGCGCGCTTCATCGAGGCCTTTGCCAGGATTGGCCTGGTACCCGACGCCGGTGGTGGCTTCTTCCTGCCGCGCCTAGTGGGCCTGGGCAGGGCGCTGGAGATGGCCATGCTGGCCGACGAGGTCAGCGGGCCGGAGGCCGAGCGCATCGGCCTGGTCAACAAGTGCGTGCCGGAGGCAGAGTTTGAGGCGGCGACGCAGGCCTTTGCCCGCCGCCTGGCGAAGGGACCGACGCGCGCCTATGGCCTGATCAAGGAACTCTTCAACAAGGCCATTGAGAGCGACCTGCACACAACCCTGCGCCTCGAAGGCGAACTACAGGATATCGCCATTGAGTCCGAGGATTACCGCGTTGGTGTCGCCGCGTTTTTGCAGACCCGGCGCCCGCCAGAGGAGTACCCCGGTAGATAACTATGCGTATCGATGAACTGTCCCGCAACAATAGCTATACGCAGGGCGCCCAGCGCCGGACGTGGTTACAGCAGCACGCGCCGCAACACCTGGAGCAGTGCCACCGCCTTATGCTCCAGGCATTGCACCTGCGCCAGCCCAGTGCGTCACGCAGCGTACTTGTTCTGGGGGCTGGCGCCTGCACCGAGGTACCCCTCGACGCGCTGGCGCGCGGCGCCGATGAAGTAGCGCTGGCGGACCTTGATCTCGCCGCTATGCAGCAGGGCCGCGCCGAACTCTCCTCCCCCACTCTCCGTCGCCGCGTGCAGATCATGCGCTGCGATATCAGCGGCGGTGTGAGCGCCAACCTGCGCCGCCTGCTCGCGCAACAGGACTGGCCTGGGCTGGCCACCCAGGGTGGGCGCGCCGCCTTCGATGCCGCCGCCGCCTGTCTGGAGCAATGCCCTATCCCCGATCCCCCTGATCTGCCAGACCTGGCCACGAGCGGGTTCGGCCTGGTCATCAGTTCACTGGTGCTCTCGCAGTTGTTCAGTTATCCTCTGCTGGATATCCTCGACTATATCCAGCGCGTCGCTCCTGACCTGCTTGTCGAACAGGAGCGCCACCGCCGTTACCAGGAGGCGGCGCAGGATTTTCGCGTGCGCACCATTCAGTCTCACCTGCATCTCCTGCGCGCCCTCTTAGACACCGGCGGAACCGTGGCCCTGATCTGCGATGTGCGCGGCTTCGTCTTCGATGTGTACGGCACCGATGACGACGAGGAGCATCGCCGCGCCATACCTCTCGTCCCCCGCGCGCTCCCCAGGCTTGTGCGCGACCAGTTTCAGGTGATCGAGGCCACGCAGTGGGAATGGCTCACCGACCTGCCAGAGAAGGGGCGGCCAGGGCGCGGCTATGAAGTCAGCGGGTATATCCTGGAAACGCCCTCTTGACAAACCTGCTGCGTCGCTTATACTTGACACATAGCATATATATCATGCACGAATCGTCGCGAGGGACGAAGTACATGCTGGCGTGGGTTGCAGCGAGCCGGAGATGGTGAAAGTCCGGCGTCCCACCTTGTATGGAAAGCCCCCCTCTGGTCCCGGTGCGTAGAATCCACCGGACCGCGATGCAGGACGAACGCACTCCGGCCGCCTGGCCGGAAGCCACTAATCCTCGCCGGCCGCCCCCCGTTACCCCAGGGCAGGGCATCGAACGCCATGTGAGCCGACCGTTCCCTGTGAGACAGAGAACGCGGCCATTATCACTGCTGCGTCTCTGTGTCTGTAAAGTGGGAAGCGTCAGCTCTTTTGCAAGGTCGGCTTCCAATCAGGGTGGTACCACGGGCTGTATAACGATACAAAAAGCCCGCCCCGACGATTGTCGGGGCGGGCTTTTTGTTATCCGTGACACGCAGATTCCCGTAGCGCGTGGCTTGCCTCGCCGTTCCCGTGGCGACAGGACGGCGAGGCAAGCCACGCG
>JBDTHH010000612.1:0-6878 GCA_039937055.1 Ktedonobacteraceae bacterium
CAGCACAAAGCCAGCGGCCTCATCGAGAAGGTCGGGCTCAAGGGGCGTGAGAAGATGTATCCCCATGAACTCTCGGGCGGCATGCTGCGTCGTGCCAGCCTGGCACGCATGCTCAGCACCGATCCTGAGACCTTGCTTTTAGATGAACCTTTCGCGGCCCTGGATGCACAACTGCGCCTGGAGTTGCAAGGCGAACTGCTCAACCTGTGGTCTGGGAGCGGCAGGAGCGTCCTCTTCGTCACGCACGATCTTGAAGAGGCGATTGCCCTGGGTGATCGCGTGATCGTCCTTGGCTCAGGGGGCCTTATTGTCCTGGATACATCCATCGACCTCCCGCGACCACGCGATGTTGCCAGAATACGCTTCGAACCCCAGTTCGCTGATATTCATCATCATCTATGGGACGCTTTAATGCAGGCCCGTAGGCAGCAGCAGGTCAACGCATGAGGATAATACTTTTTCCTGGTAAAATGGATCAACAGAGCCAGAGCACCCTGCCAACCTCACCTACTGGCCGAAATGCCAGGGGCC
Source organism: Ktedonobacteraceae bacterium (assembly GCA_039937055.1). GTDB lineage: Bacteria > Chloroflexota > Ktedonobacteria > Ktedonobacterales > Ktedonobacteraceae > JALYTT01. The sequence continues at coordinate 532 of JBDTHH010000612.1, forward strand.
GCCAGCGAAGGCAAGCACTGATCATTCATGGGAGTCGCATTTTGCTGCTTGCATGTGTGCTTATTGCGTGGCAGTTTATCTCTGGGAGATTCGTCAATCCCTTATTCATCAGTAGTCCTCTGGCAGTATGGGAGCGGATCTATAGCTGGTCCCTCGACGGGACGCTCTGGTTTCATACCGCCATTACGCTCCAGGAAATCCTGCTGGGGCTGTTTTTTGGCCTGGTCACTGGCATCCTGGCGGGCTTCCTGCTGGGGCTTCAGCCCACCCTGGCAAAGATTCTTGATCCTTTTATCGTCGCGTTCTACAGCATTCCCAAACCTGCATTGGCCCCCCTTTTCATTCTGTGGTTCGGCATCGATATGCCGATGAAAGTGATCCTCGCCGCCGTGATAGTTTTCTTCCTGGTCTTTTTCAATACGCTCGCCGGAGTACGCAACGTTGAGCAGAATCTTATCGATGCCGTGCTCCTTATGGGGGGAACACGGCGGGATATTCTGTTCAAAGTCATCGTGCCATCAGCCACTGGCTCTGTACTCATAGGCCTGCATATTGCTATTCCTTATGCCCTGATCGGGGCTATCATTGGCGAACTGATCGCGTCGAATCGCGGACTTGGCTATCTGATCGATGCATCGGGAAACGATTTTGATACGGCGGGCGTCTTTGCGGCTTTACTGGTACTGACCCTGATCGCTGGCATACTCAACGCCGCCGTCAATCTCATTGATCGCATGACTTCTCGCTGGAAGACGGGAATCAGTATGAGCCAGAAGCTCGCGCCTTAAAGCAGACCTACCTATACTCTAGTACTCTAGAGAGGCTTGCTTGTATAACATTTATTTTAGAAAGAGAGAACGGATAACCATGCACCTTTCTTTTCACAGACCTGTGTTGCTCCTTGCCTGTTTGCTGCTCGTTGGTCTGAGCATCGCTAGCTGTGGTGGCTCTGCAACACCGAGTCCTACCACGAGCATGACATTGAAAGTAGGCACGATCACGGATGCGGTGCCTTTTTTTCCTTTCTATGTCGCTAGAGAGAAAAATTTTTTCAAAGCCCAGGGATTAACGCTCGATCCCGCTGTCCCTCCCTTGCTGGGAAGCGGTGCGAAGCTATCAACAGCCATTGAAGCAAACGGTATCGAAGTCGCTGTGGGCGGCGTCCATGACGCCTTCACGGTGTCAAGGATCGACACATCCATACGATTCATTGGAGCAGTCAACAATGGCTTTCTCATTGACGTTGTCATGGGCAAGAATTTTGCCCAGCAGACGCATCTCACGGCCACAAGCTCGCTAGCCGACAAGGTGAAAGCCCTGGTGGGCAAGAAAATCGGCATTTCAGCGCCGGGTAGTTCTACGGATGCTTTGCTCACCTACTTATTCAGGCAGCAAGGCCTCGATGCCCTGAAAGATGCTACCAAGGTGAATCTGGGCGCCTCCGTCACCACAGATCTCGCGGCACTGCAAGCCGGTCGTGTTGATGCCATCGTCGTCGCCGCGCCAGGCGGAGAGATAGCCAGAGCGCAAGGCTTTGGTGACATCCTCATTAGCCCGACTCGTGGTGATGTCCCTTCGATGCAAGGGCAACTCTTTGAAGTGGCCTTTACCAAGCAACAGGTCATCGATAGCAAGCCCCAGGCGGTGCAGGCATTCATTCGCGCGCTGGTCCAGGCTGATACATTCATCCAAAATAATCCAGACCAGGCGCTGGTCCTGCTGGAAAAATACCTCCACCTGAATGCAAAAACGGGCGCCATCGCCTGGAATGCCGCGAAGGCGAGTATGCCACAGTCTCCGCTGATCAGCCAGGCAGCATATGATACCGCAAATGAATTTGAAGTGAAAGCCGGCCTCCTGGCAATAGCACTCCCCTATAAAGATCTGGTGGCGTCAGACACCATCAACAAAGCGCTAAGCGGAATGCCCGGCTCTTAGGAGCTGGATGAACCTGTGGTCTGCTATGTGTAAGAGTGGCGGGATGGCGGCTCAGGCCGTCACCCCGCCACTCTTACACATTCCTAAGGCACCGGACCTTTGCTAAATGCTTGCTTAAACCATTCCCCTCGCACTGCTGGATTGACCTTACAGTCCCCAACCGGGTCCGCAAGCCAGGGCTGGATCTCCTCAAGCTATGCACGGTCAGCCCCTGCGCTCCCCTGCCTCTGGCAATGGCTGCGATGGCAGGATCTTTGTAGCGGGTATGCTCGCTTGTCAACCCCATCTGCTCAAGAAAATAGATCTCAGCTCCATATGCAGCGTCATTGATAACAATCATCAATACCGGCAGATTATAGCGAACGGCCGCATCAATGTCTATCACGCCTATCATCATGGCAGAGCTTTCCCATTCTCTTCTTGTCCCGCCGAAGGCGGGAGAGAGGGGGGAAGATGCGAGGACCCCTCGCGCTCCGGCAAGGGGCTGACCGCCCCTTGCATCCCCGCTTTCGGCGAGAATGGGAAAGCCCTGCCTTTCGTCACCCCCATTGAGGTAGCTCACCGTTCAGATATGCCTCTCGTCAGCAAAAGTGCAGGTGAGCCGCCAGGTCAACTGGAGACTGAGACATGGCGCGCCCGGCTGGCAGAAGTGACAGTTACATTGACAGCTATCCCAACCAACGATATGCTATCCAGACAATCCATCTTCTGATCCAGGATCAAATAGAGAGAATAGTATGACCAGCAAAAAAGCATCACCGTTCCGCCTGCTCCTCCTGGGCTACGGCCACGTTGCCAGGGCCTTGCTCCCACTGCTGGCAGCGCGTGACGCGTGGCTGGCACGCGAGTTGGGCGTCCGTCCGCTCATCAGCGGCGTTGGCTCGCGCAGCCAGGGCTTCTTTATCTTTCCCGCCGGGCTGGATGTCGGCTCCCTGGTCCAGGAGTCAGGACCACTGATGAGCCTGCAACCGCCGGGAACGCGCGTGGAGACCGCCGAGGCGTTTCTGTATGCCGGCAAGTCTGTGGGCGCCGACGTGCTGATCGAGCTGACCACGCTCAATCCACTGGATGGACAGCCAGCATTGGACCACATACGCATGGCCCTCCAGACCCGCATGCACGTGATTACCGCGAACAAGGGTCCCATCGCCTACGGGCTGGTCGAATTACAGAAATTGGCACACGCCCATGACGCGCAGTTTCGCTTCGAATCGGCGGTGCTTGATGGTCTTCCCCTGATGAACCTCTCCGAATATACCTTGCCGGCCGTCGATATCCAGGCATTCCGCGCGCTGCTCAATACCACCAGCAGCCTGGTTCTCAGCATGATCGAAGAGGGCCAGAGCCTTGATGAAGCCCTGGCACGAGCGCAGCAGCTTGGCATCGCGGAGGCCGATCCCTGGCACGACCTGGATGGCTGGGACGCGGTCATGAAAACCACTATCCTGGCCAACACGCTGCTGGAGGGCCACCTTCTGCCGCACATGGTCGAGCGCGCAGGCATACGCGACCTCTCGCCTGACGAAGTGCGCGCCGCCGCCCGCTCCGGCACACCCATACGCCTGGTCAGCCAGGCCCGCCGCGACCGTGATGACGTGATCGCCAGCGTACATCCGCAGCGCATCCAGCCAGACGACATCCTGCGCGTTGGCACCGGCATGACCGGCATCATCTCGTTGGAGACCGGGGCTATGGGGCCGATCACGCTGGTGGAGCACGAGCCGACGGTGCAGCAGACGGCGTATGGGGTCTTTAGCGACCTGGTGAATATTGTGCGACGACGCCAGGGATCATGAGAGGGTCTTTTGAGGGAACATTGCCCAGAAGCGTTCCTAAAGGTCGGGATACGCCCTCTGAAGCATTGATCTTCTTCTCTGCTTTTTGTATACTTCTCGTAAACGCTTCCATTTACGAGATGTTCTTGGGCAACGCGTTTCATCAGGGAAGAGGAGCCCCAAAAAAGACCGCCATATTCTATGCAGAGGCAGAGAAAAATATTATGAATAGAAAGTGGAACCTGGAAGGATCTCTATGACTGAAAAGGTGAGAATACAGGACATTGCACGCCTGGCACATGTCTCCACCGGGACGGTTTCGCGCGTTTTGAATAACAAGCCGGACGTAGATCCGCTCACACGCGAGCGCATCCTGCGTATTGTGGAGGAACGTGGATACATCCCTAGCATCACCGCGGCCGGACTGGCGGCGGGACGCAGTCGTTTAATCAGCGTCCTGGTGCCGGCCCTGACCTGGCCGCTGGTCTCCGAACTGATGCTGAAGGTGGCTGAAATTGTTGACAAAACGTCCTATGAAATCGTCCTCTATAGTATCAGTACCTCCAACCACGACCGGGACTGTGGCCGGGTGATCGATCGCATTCTGGCGACCCGGCTGACAGCGGGCCTGCTGGCAATTTTCCCCGGCCAGTCGTCGCAGCATTTGCAAGAACTTCAGCAGCATGGCTTCCCTGTTGTGCTGATTGATGACCAGAATCCCCCCTTGCCAGGCATCCCATGGATTGGCGCAGATAATCGCGCAGGGGCCTACGAAGCGACGCGGTATCTCATTGGCCTTGGGCACAGGCGCATCGCGTATATTCAAGGCCCGCTGAAGTATAAAGTCTCGCGCGATCGTTATCAGGGCTATCAAGATGCCTTACAAGAGGCAGGCGTGCCGCTGGACCCAACGCTCGTCCAGGAAGGCGATTTTATGCCTACTGGCGGAGTCAGTAGCGCCAGAGCTTTCTTTGCGCGTCCCAGGGCTGAACGGCCAAGCGCAATTTTTGCTGGCAGCGATCTGATGGCGTATGGTGTCATGGCAGCCGCCGAAGAATTCGGTTTACGCATACCCAGAGATATCTCGCTGGTGGGCTTTGACGACAATCCTTCCTCGGCGCATATGCGTCCCGCGTTGACCACCGTGCGGCAGCCCTTTTCCGACATGGGCCAGCGCGCCATCGAATTGCTGCTGCAATTAATTGAACAGGCGCATGCTGCTCGTCAGAAACCTCATGAGAACGGGCAACAGGGCGCCATCGAGGAGGCTCCACGTATTCAATTGCCAACCAGCCTGGTGATTCGGGAGACCTGCAAGGCACTGCCCAGGCGCACTTCTCGCACACAACACCCTCTCTCGCAGGCAAGGCCGCAGTGAAGCAATAAACAAGGGGGCCACGAACATCGAGTTTCGTGGCCCCCTTTCGCGCAACAGTGGCGATTCAGCCGGTCATCTCAGATCACGTTATTGTGGAGCAGGAAGCCCACCGGTGGAACCGCACTGACCTGAGCCGCTACCCAGAGGAACAGCCAGCGGCCCGGTCTCCGCGAAACACAGGTAGCTGTACTCTTTGGTTGGATTGGCCAACCCGTTGTAGTTGCTGTTTAATAAAGCAAAGCTATCCTCGCCGTTCAGCGCCCAGTAGGTCCAGTTGAGGTTGCTCACGTTCACCCCTGAACCACCGCTCCCGTAGCTGCTCTTGATGAAATTCACCAGATCAGTGAACCACTGACCCTCGGAGCCAGCTCCGGTTGAGGCAAGGTCGCTGCTATTGTTGCCGGTGCCAAATTCCCCGATCCAGACTGGCGCCGAGCTATAGGGGGTCGCGCCAGTATTGCTCCAGGGATAGCTGCTATGGCCAGGCCAGCTAGGGTTAACTCCATTTGGCGTGGCGATATAGGCCCAGTTCTGTGTCCAGGTATCCACCAGGCTAGAACTGGAGCAGCCACTCTTATAGCAGGTGCTACCATTGAACCAGGTCTGCTGGAACAGGACCGGCCCGTAATCGTGCGCCGAGTAGACGATCTGGTTCTTGACCGTGGCTCCCAGGCTGCTAGCGTTGCCACCCGCGTTAAAGACGACTGGCGCCCCCGCGTTGCCGCTGTTGCCATTGACGCCTTGCAGATTGCCACCCCACCAGTCGGTGTTGTAGGGGCCGTTCGCCTGTGTTCCGCTGGCGGAAGGGAAGTTAGAGATGCCTTCCACAAAGATCAACGGCGAACCCCAGGCATGCGCTGCCGCGTCACCCAGCAAACTATCTCCGGCCCGTTCAGCCGCCAGGCGCCAGTCAAGGCAGCTTGAACTGCTCACACAGGAGGGCGAGAAGGGATTGGGGTTGGGATTGACCGCGGGATTAATGCCATCGCCCGAACCCCATTGCGCGCCGGTTGCGTAGGTAGGGGTTTGCCCACAGTTGGAACAGAAAGTTGGAATAGAAAAATAGCCCAATCGGACTAGGCTGTGTTTGCAAATCTTCTTAAACTGAAAGGATGAGAAGAAGAGAACTAACGGATGAGCAATGGGAAAAGCTGTATCCCTTGCTGCCGCCCCAGAAGCCAAAAGTGGGTCGTCCAGCACACAATCATCGCCTGATTCTCAATGGGATCCTTTGGATCTTGCGAACTGGAGCGCCT
>JBDTHH010000613.1:0-4435 GCA_039937055.1 Ktedonobacteraceae bacterium
TAGGATCATTGATAAACAGATACAGGATGAACAGAACAATGTACGAGACGAACAGCGAGACAAAGAAGATCAGGGATTGCATGGCGTGGAAACGCACAAAGTGATCGCGCTTCGCGAGGGCGAGGCCGATGAGTGCGCCCACCCAGAGGAAGGCATAGCTCAAGGCTGCGAGCACATTGGAGGGCAGGCCTGTTCCTGCGGCTGTCGGAACGGGATATGTGGGGTATGGGGCCTGTCCATAACTGGTCGGCGGGAGTTGCGGGGAGCCACCATACGGGTTCCCGTTATAGGGTTGGGATGGCGGGGCGGGATAGGTGCTATACGGTCCCGCCGGTGGATACTGCCCCTGTGGATACATGCCCGGACCTGGCTGTTGCGGGTTCTGTGGCTGTTGATACATACCCGGATCTGGCTGCTGCGGGTTCTGTGGCTGGTAGCTCATGACCTTTACGCCTCTTTCTGGTTTGTATAGATATGGACAATATAGCGTCTAAACAAATTGCTGGCGGCACAATTTTTAATTTTTTCATACAAGCGCTATCTTCTGCCCACAGTATACCCTACATAGTCGTGAAGCAATAGGAGCCGGGTCTCTAAAGGGGTGTGAGTCTGCTCACATAGCCCCGTCCCCGTAGCGCGTGGCTTGCCTCGCCGTCCCTGTCACTACCAGGACGGCGAGGCAAGCCGCGCGCTACTACAGGGACGGGTGGTCTCGTGATATCAGGCGCTAAAGGCGGCTTTTTGCTGCTGGTGGAAGGGGGCCAGCGCCTGGTTGGCGGAGACGATGGTCTGCAACTTCTCGACGAGGTCGGCGAATTGCTGGCCGGGGAGCGTCAGTATCATCTCGGAGGGGGTCAGCTCAACATAGGTGCGCGCCCCGATACAGCCGAAGCTCATCGATGTCTCGCCGCTCTGGAGCGTGCGCGGAATGACGCCGCAGGTGGGGCGACCAAAGGCTGCTTGCCCTCCTTGCAGCCAGTTTACCTGGCCCAGCGCCTCAGCGACTAGCATGGCCTGGTGCGTATCGAGGCGGCACAGCACCACATCGGGATCGATGGGGAAACGATCCATGCGGCCATAGACAATGGCCTGGTGCGGCTTTTGCACCGTGGGCAGCGCGCTGACTTCGGCGGGTGAGAAATATTGCACATTGGCCATCGTTTCAACGAGCGCCTGGGCGCGCTGCTGCTCGCGTTCCGGCATCTGGAAGCCCATGGTCATCATGCCAATCGGACATTCCTGGTGATCCTCCCCCAGGGCAAAGAAAACATCTTGCTCCGCCAGCCGCCAGAAGGTGCAGGCGGAGGGCACGCGTTTCGTTGTGCGCGCAACGCTTTCCGGCGCCTGCTCGACGAAAGCCAGGCCAACGGGAATATGCTGGAGTTGAAGCAGGGATACGCAACGATCGGTCAGTTCCTGGTACACTAAAAGTGGTCCCTTCTCTGTTGAACAAGTGGGTCATTAAACAACTCTCCAGACATATGGAGAGATAGGCTCACCCTGTTATTGTAACATCCCTGAGGACGCATTCCGTAGAGGCGCTATTCAATCCACGACGCACCAAACGGGAATGAGTGCTTGACACCCGCCCTTCCCTGTGATATTCCGTTTCACATACTAATTGATGCGGTGTACTCTCAAAGAGAAGAGCACAAGGAAATAGGTTTGATGCACACCAAGGAATTTGACCTGGGACGCTTCTCTGACCCATCGTTATTGATCCTGGCCAGCCTGGCAAGCGGCCCCAAGCATGGCTATGCCATGATGGAAGATATTGCCGAGTTCTGCGGTACCAGGCTTGAACCTGGCACGCTCTACGCGGCGTTGACGCGGCTGGAGCGGCGTGGCTGGATTGAGGCGCTCTTGAGCGAGCAATCCCTGCGACTGTATCGAATCACGCCCCCTGGCCTGCTTGCGATCGAACGAGCAGAGACGCATCATCAAGGGGAGAAGCTCCAGGAGGGAGGGTATCTTCCCTGGCACAAAGGAGGGGAGATCATCATGCGGTTGGTTTTGTGGATGCTGCGCCTCTACCCACCTGCCTGGTGCGAACGCTACGAAGCGGAAATGGTTGCGCTGCTGGAGCAGCATGTGATTACCCCCCTGGACGATGGTGGATCTGCTTGTGGGAGCACTGGATGCCCGACTGGACCCCCATTATCGTCATGGGCGGCAACTCCTTCCAACGCTGCGGCTTCAGGCCTCATAGAGATGGTTCGCCCGCGCCTGTGTCGCTTGCTGGTTCAGTTTCTTCATCTGGTTTGTGATGTTGGACCTGCCCACAGATCCTGCCGTAGTCTGTTCTAGTGAAGGGAAACGCTCAACCTGGGCTGAGCGTTTCCCTTCACTTCTTCCCGTGGGACCGGGGAGGCTCAGGAGAGCTTCCAGACATGCACAGTATTCTGTAGTAACGCTTTCTGGCCGGGTTCAACAGCAGAATTGGCTGTGGAGACCAGCATAGTGCTGTCGGGTGACCAGGCCAATGTCGGGATGTAGAGAGGTTTATTGACCCTACCAAAGGTAGTAACGATCTTTTGCGCTTTTACATCCCAGACATGGATAGCAGAACCACTCTCAGCCAGGTACCTCCCGTTCGGAGACCAGGCCAATGCACCAATAAAGTGGAACCAGGTATCTCTATCCGTGAAGGTTGCAACAAGGTGGCCGGTTGCAATCGACCAGATCTGCATTGCGGCGGTATTGGGCAGGCCCAGCGCAAGAAAAGCCCCATCTGGCGACCAGGCGAGTGCGCTCACGCTTACCATGTTAGTAAGATGGTGGTAAGGAAGGCTGTTGACCAGTTTGCCGCTGTCGATATCCCAGATCTCGACGTTGCTATTTGCCTTTTGTACGGCAACGTACTTACCATTGGGCGATATGGGTAACATGCCAACATTCAGGCCCAGAAGTTGTTTCCCGGCACCAAAGGTTATCGCCGTTCGGATGAGCGCTCCAGTCTTAGCATCCCAGACCTGCATGAGTATGGGAATGACATTACCAGCTTGTGCGAAATCACCAGATTTTGTTGCGGCTCTCTCGACGGCAGAAACGATTGTTCCATTGGATAACCATGCTGACTGGTCAATAGCAGCGCCAGGATCAGCTCCTGGAAAGCTGGCAATGATACGCCCGGTGCTGGCATCCAGCACTTCCGCTTTGAATGTCCCACTCAATACGAGCAACCGTGTCCCGTCAGGCGACCAGGTGGCCTGCTGCGCCTGCGGCTGCAAGTTTGCAGATTTCGACGCGCAAGTTTGCGCCGAAGCTGTTTCCAGATTATGGTATGTCACGGCGAGCTGCCCATGAGAAGACCAGTCCAGCGTGGGTTGTATGGGGACAGGATAGCCGTTCGCGTTATCTGAGAAGCTGCACACCAATGCCCCGGAACTCAAAACCTTCTGAGTTGCATCCGTCTGCGTCCTTGGCCTGCTGGGCGTAGTCGGATGCTTCTGCCCATAGAAAAGCAGTGTCCCGCTCAAAATCGTGAGCAAGATGACTGCTGCGGCTACGCCAATGCTCAATGTGCGCCACAGAGCGTGGCGAGGCCGTGCCACAGTCGGTGAATGGAACGTCGAGAAAGGTATTTCCTGGGAGATCTCGTTCTTTTGCATGGCTTTTTCCTCTATAAACAACTGTTTACCTTCAGGGTCTCTCGGTCGATCCTCCCGAAGAAAGACCGACTCCTCCTGTCTTTGAACAAAGCGACTCCAGATTCGCTCTAACGAGTGCTGATTCTCCTGGCTGTAGACGTGAGAACTCGCATACATATCCTGGATCAGGCGGCGCTCTTCCAACGAAAGCTCACCTGACCAGCGTTCGGTCTGCCTATTTAGCGCCTCCGGTGTCAAGCTGTTCTCGTCTTCTTTCATCGCTTGCCCCCTTTTCCCTGATCCTTGTAGATCCCGCGCAAGCTATAGAGTGCGCGAGACAATAGCATACGGACTGCTCCCTCGTTTTTCTCCATGACAGGAGCGATTTCTTTATATTTCAGGCCATGGCCAAAACGCAGGCGCAACACCTCTTGCTGGAGTTCTGGCAACGTTTGCAAGGCGCTGGAGAGCTGGATATACTCTTCGTGTTTGAGACTAAGCTGTTCTGGAGTCAAGCGTTCGTCTTCATAGAGCGGCTCAGAGAGCCATTCAAGGGAAACATGCTTGCGACGCGTGGAACGCCGGTAATAATCCGCAACTTTGTGGCGGGTAATCGTCCAGAGCCAGGCTTCTTGCTTTTTCGCTTCAAAGGTTGGAAAACGTTTGTTCTGCAAGACCGAGAGAAAAACGTCAAGCACAATATCCTCAGCATCCTCACGCGAGGTGGTGTGCTGATACGCATAAGCGAAAAGTCCCGGTGCATGGCACTGGTAGAGTTCCGCGTAGAGTGAGTGCTCCAACAGGTCAGCATCCTTGTGTTGCATAGGTGCCCTCTAGCGTTTTTT
>JBDTHH010000614.1:0-2830 GCA_039937055.1 Ktedonobacteraceae bacterium
GGCACCCTCCACCTCAACCGCTTTGTGTGCCAGATGATCGTAAAGATATTGATAGAAATAAGATAGTGTCGTCGCAGAGCCGCCTCTGGCGTTCTCTGCCATACATTTATACATACGTTTGAGGTTAGTATTTCATCCCGCCTAACCGGCCATATTAGGCCAGATAGGCTATTGAAAAGCGCGCATGGGTTCGGCTCATCCTCGCAAGAAACGTGCTATACTGACAGCGAACACTACAAAAGGGATGACTGGTATACTGTGAACGCAGTAACATACTATGCTTATGACGATATTCGCCTGGAAAGCAGGTCACTGCCGGCGATTACAGACCAGGAACTGCTGGTACGCGTCCATGGTTGCGGGCTATGCGGCTCCGATATCGTAAAGATCGTGCAACAGGCGCTGCCCCCGGTTGTGCTGGGACACGAGTTGACCGGGACGGTCGTCGAACGGGGACGCGCGGTCTCCGCCTTCGCGCTGGGGCAACGGGTGATTGTGGCGCACCATGTACCGTGCGGCGCGTGCCATTATTGTCTCCACGGCAGCTACTCAATGTGTGCCTCCTTCAAGGCCTCGAACATCGACCCCTGCGGCTTCGCCGAATACATTCGCGTCCCCGCGCCACATGTGCAGCATACGACGCTGGCCCTGCCGGACAGCCTTAGCGCCGAAGAAGGCTCGTTCACCGAGCCACTTGCCTGCTGTGTGCGCGCGGTCAGGCGCACCCCCCTGCTCGCTGGTGACAGCGTGGTAGTAATGGGACTGGGCTCCGTCGGCCTGCTGATGATGCAGGCGCTCAAGGCCCTGGCGGATGCGCGCGTTTATGGTGTCGACCTGCTGCCGGAGCGCCTGAAACAGGCGCGCGAACTGGGTGCAGATGGCGTCTTGCAGGCCTCTGGAGACGAAGAGGCACTGCGAGCGGCACTTATGTCGTATACTGAAGGACACGGCGCCGATGCTATCATTATCACCGCGCCAGGCGCACGCCCGTTCACACAAGCTGTCGCGGGCGTGCGCAAGGGTGGCACGGTCAACCTTTTCGCGGCCCATACAGGAGCCGTACCCCTAGAGCTAGAGACGCTCTATCAACGGGAAATCACTATCGTCAGTACCTACTCATCATCGCCCGCAGAGTTGCGCATCGCCCTCGATCTGCTGACCAGTCGCCGGGTGCGAGTTGATAGCCTCATCAGCCAGCGCCTGCCACTGGAGCGCTTCCACGAGGGGGTCACGTTGATGCGCGAGCGCGCGGCGCTGAAGGTATACTTTCAAATTGCAGGAGAGTAAAGCATCATGGCAAGTACACATTACGATGTCGCGATCATCGGCTCCGGCCCCGGCGGCTATGTAGCCGCCATTCGCGCGGCCCAACTGGGAGCAAAGACCGCCATCGTCGAGAAGCAATATCTGGGCGGCACCTGCCTCAACGTCGGCTGCATCCCCTCCAAGGCAATGCTACACATCGCCGAGGTGATGCACGAACTGGAATCCGTCGAGGAGATGGGCATCCATCTGGCGCAGCCCCCGACCTTCGATATGCGTAAGGCCGTCATCTACAAGGATAAAGTGGTCAAGCGCATGACCGGCGGCGTGGGCACGCTCATGAAGGGGAACAACGTCGATGTCTACGACGGCCTGGGTACCGTCGATGCCTCGCGCACCGTCACGGTCAGCAAAGACGGCGGCGCCCAGCAGCAATTCAGCGCAGACAAGATCATCCTTGCCACCGGCTCGGTTCCGCTGCTGCCCCCATTCCCCGGCGTCGATGGCCGCAACGTGATGAACAGCGATACCTGCTGGAACCTGCCCAAAACGCCCGAGAGCCTGATCTGCGTCGGCGGCGGCGTGATTGGCGTCGAACTGGCCTGTATGTTCGGCGCGCTCGGCACAAAGGTCACTATCCTGGAGATGCTGCCGAATATCCTGGCGCCCGTCGATGAAGAGGTCCGCCGCCTGCTGGTGCGTATCCTCACGAAGCGCGGCATTAGCATCGTCACCGGCGCGAAGGTCGAGACCATTGCAGACGACGGCGACCAGAAGAAGGTCACCGCCAGCACCGACAAGGGGCAGCAGAGCTACAACGGCGAGTATGTGCTGATGGCAGTGAGCCGGAAGGCCAACACCAGTGGGCTGGAGCGCCTGATGGAGCAGGGACTGGACAACGACCGGGGCCGCGTGCGCGTCAACGAGAAGATGGAGACGAACCTGCCCGGTATCTACGCCATCGGCGACCTCGTTCACGGGGCCGGCCTGGCCCACGTGGCCTCCATGGAGGGCGAAGTGGCCTCCGACAACGCCATGGGCCACGAGACGGTCATGAATTACAACGTCGTGCCCAACCCGATCTATACCTTCCCTGAGATCGCTTTCGTTGGCCTGACCGAGGCCCAGGCCAAGGAACAATACCCGGAGGCCCACGTTGAGCGTTTCCCCTGGACGGCGATTGGAAAGGCGGTTGCCATGGGCGAGACCGAGGGCTTTACCAAAATTATCACGGGTAAATATGGCGAGATCCTGGGCGCGCACATCATCGGCCCTGATGCCACCAACCTGGTCAGCGAGTTCTCGATCGCCATGCATGGTGAACTGACCGTCGATGAGATTATCGAGACGATCCACCCACATCCAACGCTCAGCGAAGGTTTGCGCGAGGCGGCGCTGGCTGTAGAGGGCCGCCCCATCCACATTCCACCAAAACAAGCCCTGGCACGCAGCCGCTAACCAGGCTATTTCTTGCGGAGAAATGCCAAAATCGGTCAGGAGAGGTAGGGGCGCGGTTTACAAGCCCGCCTGGCAGACATATCTCGTGTGTTGCCAAACGGGCTTGTAA
>JBDTHH010000615.1:0-13733 GCA_039937055.1 Ktedonobacteraceae bacterium
AGCCCTTCGCTCAGCAGATCGTGGCGTCCCTGCTCCTCCAGATGTGCCAGGACCGTGACCACATCCTGCTGTGCCTGCTCTGCCGGGAGCATGACGGTGCGCACATAGTCCCTGAGGATATCTGCGACCAGCATGCCAAGCGCCGAGAGCACACCAGGAACCGCTGGCACCAGCACACGTGGGATGCGCAGGGCCGCCGCCAGTTCACAGGCATGCAGTGGGCCAGCACCACCAAAGGCCACAAGCGCGAAGTCGCGGGGATCAGAGCCGCGCTCGACCGAGATCACGCGCATGGCGGCCTCCATATTGGCGTTGACGACCCGAATGATGCCCAGCGCCGCCTCTTCTGTGGTCGTTCCCAGCCGTTCAGCAATGCTCCCCACAGCCTCGCAAGCGCGCGCTCTATCAAGCTGCATGCTACCACCGAGGAATGTATCTGGCAGCAGGCGCCCAAGCACAACGTTCGCATCAGTCACGGTCGCTTCGGTGCCACCAAAGGCGTATGCCGCCGGTCCCGGTCTGGCGCCCGCTGAAACCGGCCCCACACGCAGGGCGCCGCCAGCATCGAACCAGGCGATACTACCACCGCCTGCGCCGACGGTGTGAATATCGATCATGGGCAGCTTCGTGGGGTAGCCGCCAATCGTGCCACTGGTGGTCTCGCTAATGGTGTGGTGGTGCATCTGGGCGACATCGGTCGACGTTCCGCCGATATCGATGGTGATGATGTGCTCAAAACCGGAGGCCCCGGCGACAAAGGCCGCGCCAACGACGCCTGCCGCCGGGCCTGAGAGCAGCGTGCGCGCGGCTTCACGGCGCGCAGTCTTACTGGAGATGGAGCCGCCATTCGATTGCATGATACGCAGCGTGCTCCGCTCAGGCAGGTCCATCTCCAGGCGCGCGAGATAGCGGTCGATTAAGGGACCAACATAGGCATTGAGGACAACCGTGCTCGTGCGCTCATATTCACGAAACTCCGGCAACACATCGGACGAGGCCGAGACGTACAGGCCAGCCGCCCGCAGTGCCCTGGCGACGATCTGCTCGTGCGCGGGATTGGCGAAGCTGAAAAGCAGCGAGATCGCCACTGCCTCTACACCCGCCTCTTGCAGCGTCTCGATAGCCGCTGTAAGCGAAGCTTCGTCAAGCTGCACCAGCACCTGCCCGCGCTCGTTCAATCGTTCGACCACCTCGACCCGCAAAGAGCGTGGCACCAGCGGCGGCACCTTCCTGGCGCGCAGGTCGTAGAGCGAGGACCGCGTCTGCCTGCCGATCTCCAGCACATCGCGGAAGCCGGCAGTAGTCACCAGGCCGGTGCGTACGCCCTTCTGTTCAAGGACCGCGTTGGTGGCGACCGTCGAGCCATGTACCAGCACGCCCAATCTATCCAGGACCCCCAGGTGCCGCAAGCCTTCCATGATGGCGCGCGAGGGATCAGCGGGCGTCGAGAGTACCTTATGGACGCTGAATGTACCCCCGTGCAGGAGCGCTATATCAGTAAAGGTTCCCCCAGTATCAACTCCAACCAGTAGATCCGCCATCTCTCTTCTCTCTTACTTTAGAGCTTATACACACCATATGCCGTGCCTTGCAGAATCTGCTGACCGAGATGCGATCCTTGCTCTTCGTCAAGCTCGTCGGCGTCGATCATTTCCTGGAGCACCTGGCCGATGATGCTGCGCCCGCGCACCGCCGCCGCCCAGTGCATTTCGGGGACGTGGATGCCGTCTGAACTATACATGAGCTTGCTGGCGGGGGCGATACTCAGTGCCTGGCGGGTAAAGGCCAGCATCTCCAACCTGTCGACAAAGGGGATCATGTAGGAGAGATCGAAATACACGTGGGGGTAGATCGCTGCAAGATAGGCGCCGAGTTGGCTGTATGGGTAACTCTCGTGCAATAAGACCACCGGCATGCCCTGGTAATCGCGGCGTTCCAGCACGTCGCGCAGGTGGAGGGGATTGCCCAGGAGCATGTTTGTATCGCCGTCGCCGTAGCCCGTGTGGAACTGGATGGGCAGCCCCTGCTCGGCCGCGTGCTGGAAGGCGACGTGCAGCAGGTAATCGAGCAGCGGCTTATGGCTGATGCGCAGTTCGCCTCGCTCTACTGCCTCGGCGTGTGCCTGGGCAAACGATTGCGCCGCTTCATCTTTGCTCCATTCAAGGATGTTCAGCCCGGTGCGATAGGCGACGATGCTTTTGAAGCCACAGTAGCCATGTTCGCGTATGGTGCTCACTGCGAGCGTATAGCGGTCAATAACCTCATCGAAATCAGCATATTCAAGGAGAAGCCGCTGCATCAGCGTCTCCAGGCGCAGCAACTTCGCCGTGCGGCAATGGCCCAGTTGTCCCATGCGCTCAGGCGTAAAGCTATCCACGCCAGCGGGGAAGGCCGCGTCGACCACCAGCGTATCGATGTTTGCTACCCGCCACAGCCGTTCCAGCAAGCTATCGACATCCAGGCGATTGCGCGCCTCAAGCACCGCCTCTTCAGTGCGCTCGCAACCATAGCAGATTGCTGCCTGGCGGATCAGCCAGAGATAGTAGACGGCATTGGGGATATGCTGCTCCGCGAAGCTGGCATCAGTCGCCTCCGTAAAATATCCGCGGAAGCGCACGGCATCCATCCGCTGATCCAGTAAAACCGGATGGCAGTGATTATCTACAACGGCGATACCAGTTAAATCAAGCATATGCGCTCCTTCCACAATTATGGTTGTTGATACGGCAGCTTTATGATGAATGTGCTGCCCTGCCCCGGAATACCTGTGCTCTTGATGGAGAGCGAGCCATGATGCCGGGCCACGAGGTCCTGGACGAGGAAAAGCCCTAACCCCAGCCCTGTAATGTTGCTCTCCTGAGCGTTTTCCGCGCGATAGAAGCGCTCTACCACGCGTTTTTGCGCCTCTAACGGGATGCCTATGCCTCGATCTTCCACGCTCAGCTCCACACCTTCTCGCGCTTTATCCTTGAGCGCGACGGTGATTGAATCTCCCTGAGGGCTGTATTTGATCGCGTTGCTGAGCAAGTTCGTCAGGATCTGCTCCAGGGCCCGTTCATCAGCATGGATATGCATGGATGTATCGGGTGTGGCATCCTCAGGCAGCAATGAGACAGGTTCTTCATTGACGATAAGATGAAGCTGGTGATTGGAGGCAAGCGGCAGATACTCTCTGAGCATATGTCTCATAAGCTGGACGAGGTCAATATCCCGAATTTCGAGCCTGAGATGGCCCAGGTCCGCCCGGCTGACCTCCATCAGTGTGTTGACGATGTGTTCGATCCTGATCGTCTGATGTTCAATATTCTCCAGCCCTCTGAGCAGGTGGTCCATCTGTTGCAGCGTGCTTGCTTGAGCGATGCGCCGGCGCAGGAGTTGGGCCTGACCCCGGATGGCTGTCAGCGGATTTTTCAGTTCGTGGGCGGTGAGCAAGAGGAACTCCTCGCGCTGAGAGAGTTGTGAGCGTACATGGGTAAGCTCCTCGTGCGTTTGCTGGGAGGAAGCCAGCAGGGACGTTTTCTCGATTGACATACTGACAAGGCGTGCGAGGGCTGTCAGCAGGTCGATGCCCCACTGCGGGAAATAGTCGCCTGTGCCAAGCGGGCGGTATCGCTGGGCCCCCAGCAGGCCGACTGGGCGCCCATTGAGTATAATAGGAGCGTAGATGGCGGCGCTCAAGTTGTGTGGATTGCTATGTGTATGGTCGGCCGTGAAATCCAGCATCATGGTGCGCCCTATATGCAGGGCGTGAAGATAGGGGAGCGCTGCCTGGCGCGACATCAACTGCGCCCCGATTTCCAGGTCAGCGAGTTCGGCCTGCCACTCTTCATGACTTCGCTGACTTGTGCCAAACATGGCTATGAGCCGGAGTCGCCCCGTCTCCTCGTCAATGCGAAAAGCGATACTGTTATCGACCGGTTCCAATTGAGGGATCAAGGCCGCGACTCGCCGGATGGACTCGTCGATATCCTCGATGTGCGGCGTATTGAGTAGCGCATCGAGCAGTACGCTCAAGGCTATCTGGGCATGCTGTTCCGCACTCGCCTGGTCGCTGATATTTTGCGAGATGATCACCACGCCTGTGACTGCATGGGTGCTGGAGAAGAGCGGCACAGTGCTGACCAGGAGCGCACGCTGCGCATCCAGGTGAACCAGCGCGTAGTAGACATGCTCACCGGCCAGAGCGCGCACTACGCAGGCCTGCAAGGCAAACTTGTGGGAGAACAGATAATCGGGGTTCCAGTGTACCTGTGCCATGCTGTTGTAGCGTAAGAGTTCTCCTCGTGCGTTCAAATAGCAGATGCCCTCGCTGAACGAGTTCAGCAACACATTGAGATCATATTCGTGAATATCCACCCGGCTGTATCTCCTCAATAGTAGGACATAGTATCAATGCCATGTGATTATATGCCATTTCTAAAAAGAACGAAAGTCCCTGCCTGTGTTATGCTATTGTAAACGCTAGATGTTTGCTGTTGCTCACAAGGATAGCACCTGTCATGCTTGTTGCTTATGGCCCAGATGGGCGCCCGCTTGTTGCCGAGGAGGCTTCTTTAACGGAGTTGCAGCGCTGGTCACACGAGCGCCTGCTGCACTGTCCCAACTGCCGTGGTATTGTGCATGTGCGCGGCGGCCCCGAGAAGCGCACCCAGCTCCATTTCGCGCACCAGAAGGGCGAGTGTGCCTGGAGTACAGAGTCAGAGTCCGTGCGGCATATGCGCGGCAAAGTGGTGCTGGCCCAGTGGCTGCGCGAGCAGTTTCCGCGCGCTACGGTGACCCTGGAGGAGCGGCTGCCTGAACCGAACCGCATTGCCGATATCTTCATGCAGCATCCCGATGGGCGGCGCTGGGCGCTTGAGTTCCAGTGCGCACCCCTGGACCTGGCAGAATGGCAGCACCGTCATAACGCCTATCGCCAGGCAGGCATCATCGATACCTGGATCATTGGCAACAACCGTCGTGAGAAACAGGAGGCCTTCATCGAAGCGGTGCTAGCGGCGGCCCGCGAGATCATGTTCCTCGATCCGCTGCTTACGCCTCCCCATATCTGGTTGCGCTGGCTGCTCTCAGCCAGTGTCGTGCAGGAGTGGCAGCGCACCACCACGCGGATGCCCCTGGTGGAGGGCAGGGTAGGCCGTTTGGGCTATGCTGCGTCTCTGATCGGTCGTTTGTATGATGTGGCGCTGGACGAAGAGGCCCGGCTCGTCCATCCCGCTCGCTCGTCCATGGAGAAGCGCTTGCACTTGCTGCAAACGATGGCCGGCGCCTCGTCGCTTGTTGAGACGCTGCTCACTGCCTATCTACGTGATAGTGTAGGCGAGGAGGCCCTGCGCGTGGTCATTCTCCCGCTGATGCGTGCCTATATACGTGACCCTGATCTGCTACGGCGCTACAACTATGGCCGTGGTGCTGGAGAGCAGCCTCCTGATGAAGAGGATCGGCGCCGTGTCCACAAAGCCTGTGCATGGCTGGCCTCCCTGGCACAGCGCGGCTATGCTCCCATAACAGTGCAAACGCTGGTGAAAGAGCTGCCCTTCGTTGGCCCGTACGCGGCTTTTGCGCGCTATGCCGAGATGCTGCTCGCCATTGCTTCACCCGCCTAGAAGCCTCGTCGTCGCTCTCATTTTCTGATATTGTACACTATAGGTAAGGGACTATGAGTTTCAGCGCGGGAAATGCTTCTCCGTTTGAAACTAATAGCCCATATTGAGCGTGTTGTTAGAAGGATGTTTGCAGTAGGGCTTAGTACAGCAAACGATGTCTGGCTGAATATTGCCAGACAGGCAATATAAGAAGGAAGGTAATAAACTAAAGATGAACAACTTTTTGAAAGGCATGCTAGTTGGTGTTGGAATTGGACTGCTAGTGGCTCCCATGCGGGGTGAAGAGATGCGCCGCCAGTTAAGCGACCGTCTCGACACAGTGCGCGGTTATCTGCCAGAGAACGAGCAGATGAACGAGTACGTTCAGCAGGTCTCTGATCGTGTGACGCAGACGGCCGGTTCTATGAAGGACTATGCGCAGCAGGCAGCGAGCAAAGTGCGTGATACTGCTGGCGACCTGGGTGACATTGCCCAGCGTGCTGGCACCAATGTCAAGCAGACCACCCAGGACGTTGCGGATACGACCAAGCAGGCCGCCAGATCCACGAAGAATAACGTCTCCAACAGCCTCCCCGGCACTGGCACCTCTACCACTACGAACACTAATTTCTAGTTACACTGGTAGTGCAAGTAGCCGAAAGCACAGGCGATCCCACACGGAACAACGAGGTTCAAGCAGTGGGATCGCCTGTTGTGCGTTATTCGGCTAGCGCGCGACGCGCTCAATTTTCAGGTTCATGGCCGCGAGCCTGGGCACGATATTGCCATAGCCGCGCTCAAGAAAATGGATACCGGTAATCGTGGATGTGCCACGCGCCGTGGCCGCCGCGATCACGTAGGCCAGCCCGGCGCGCAGGTCTGGTATCTCGATCTCGTCCCTGGAGGCGGTGAAGGGCGTCGGTCCGAGGATGA
The DNA here is from genome assembly GCA_039937055.1 of Ktedonobacteraceae bacterium. Lineage (GTDB taxonomy): Bacteria > Chloroflexota > Ktedonobacteria > Ktedonobacterales > Ktedonobacteraceae > JALYTT01. The sequence continues at coordinate 6,516 of JBDTHH010000615.1, forward strand.
TCGCGCTGTGGTGATAATTCATGTCGCGATAGCGACACGAGCTGCCACCCAGGCAGTGCGTGGTCAACTGTGTTTTGGCCCCCAGCCTGTCGAGCGCCTTCAAGTAGCCGAAGCGCTTTTCGTAGACCGTTTCGTGGATGATGGAGATCCCGTTGGCCTGCGTGAGCAGAATCGCGAAGGGCTGTTGCCAGTCGGTTGAGAAGCCTGGATAGACATCGGTTTCGATGATCGCGGGCGTGAGTGGCCCCTTACGGAAGAAGCGCATGCTCTCGCCGCCGATGAATTCGACGCCACCCCCGACCTGCTGGTAGTAGGAGAGGAAGTTGCCGAGGCTGTCTGGACGGATGCCGTGGATCGTGACATCGCCGTCAGATGCGCAGGCCAGCGAGGCCCAGGAAGCCGCTTCGATGCGGTCGCCCAGCACCTCCATGCGCGTACCCTTCAGTTCCTTGACGCCCTCAATGCGGATGTCGCGTCCCGGCGAGGTGAAAATAATCGCGCCCATAGAGCGCAGCATCGTGATCAGCTCGAAGATCTCCGGCTCGATGGCCGCGTTGGAGATCACCGTGCGGCCCTCGGCCAGGACACTCAGATAGAGGCAGGTCTCGGTTGCGCCTACGCTCGGATAGGGCAACTGGATATGTGTGCCCTTCAGCGGCTGTACGCGGTAAGCGATGTAGCCCTCGCTGGTCTCCTCGACCATCCCGCCGAATTGCTGGATGGCTTCCAGGTGAAAGTCTACCTTGCGCGCGCCGATCTGGCAGCCGCCGATGACCGGCACCGAGACGCGATCAAAGCGATGGAGCAGGATGCCCAGCAAGAGGATCGGCGCGCGATTGCTGCCCGATTGCGCAAACGGCACCGTTGAGGTATTGACCGTCGAGGGATCGATCAGCAGGGTTTTCTCGCTGCTATGCTCAACAGTGACACCAATCGAGGTCAGCATCTCTGCCGTGATCTCTACATCGCCAATGGGTGGCACGTTGGTCAGCGTCGTCGGTGTGCTGCCGAGCAGTGCCGCGACCATCGCCTTGGTGACGAAGTTCTTCGCCCCCAGGCATCTGATCTCCCCCTCAACCGGGTAGCCACCTTCGATACGATAAGCGTATTGTGTTTGGGTCGGCATGGTATGGTGTTCTCTCTATTCCAAAGACGCTATCAGGTACTAATTTAATGGGTTACTGGGAGACATGCTATAGAAGCCTCTTCCAGATGCTAAGGAATTCTAACATTATTTTGACGGGCTTGTCTAACAGGCCCGTCAAAATAATGAAGAATGTCCCTGCCTTGCAGAAGAACGTTTCCCTTTGCAGACGAATGGGTTGGAGTCAGTATAGTTTATGCTAATACTTATAGTCCGATTATGGAGCCAAAGTACCTAAATTTCCAGGCTCTTTTTCCCATGCTGGTTTCGTACTCATGTTATCCTCCAAACCGTTATATAAACCGTATGATTATAGAGCAGTGATTACTTTTACCTCTGCCTCAAGTATAGATAAAATGTTCCATAGTGTCAATCTTAGAGAGGATTTTGCTGTCCTATCTCCATTGATAGATATTTGTGTAAACTCAGCAGTGGCCTTACATTCTCTCGTCATATATAATGAATGCGCATCCAGATTGTTGTGAAAGAGAGAGAAATATTTTATGTCAGATCATCAGGCCGATACACACATCCAGAGCGAGGCCACCTCTACGCTTGCCCCACATACCACTCATAAACCTATTGCATCCTTTGCAGGTGAACTGTTAGAGCGCTGGGATAGCCTGATTTATGCAATTGTCGGAGTCTGCTTTTTCCTGGGCGCGTTTTGCGCGCTCGGCTACACTTTGTGGCACTTTTGGGTGTTAATACACGCGTTACTAGTTAAGACTGAGGGCTTTGACGCGACAAATGTTGCCCAGGCGATTATTCAGCTTATCTCTGATCTCCTGCTTGTGCTGATCATCATGGAGGTGCTTGGCACCGTGATTCATTATCTGAAGTCCCACGCGACCTCGCTGCGTCCGTTCCTCTTCATTGGCATCGTCTCCGCCACCCGAGGCATCCTCTCGATTGGCGCCAGGCTCTCTGTTGGAGAGGGCAGCACAGGAGGGGCGTTCACCAATTCTATGATCGAATTAGGGGTGAACGCTGCTGTGATCCTGGCATTGGGTCTCACGCTCAAATTGCTGGGCAAGCTGGTGGGGGATTAGCGTTGCTTCACCTGGCGAAAACAAAGTGGGAAGTTTGTGAATAAAGCAGCTTCCCACCTTGGATTGTAATGCATCTGTAAAACTACATTGACACGGTCGAACGAGCAGGATTTTGCCTTAGAGCGTAGGTAGGATAAGCGTATCGAGGCCGAACTTCCAATACATGGTGTCGGTCTCGATCATCTTCTGCCCAGGATGATACTGTTGCCAGTTCAATATCGACCACACAGGCTGAGTCAAGCCAACATACTTCATGGCTGCATCAAGCTGTGCTATTTCTTGGGGCGAGAAGGGCCGGATGGTAGCATAGCTCTCGAACAATGCGCGATAAAGTTCAGGGTTGAAGACTGCCCAGTAATCCGAGTCCTCGTCCTGGTCAACAAAACAGAAACCGATCACGGTTGAGGCAAAATCTATGAGAGCTGCGCTGACACCAACCTCTTGCCAATCAACAAAGGCCACCAACTGCTCACCCTCGAAGAGACAGTTGCTGGGACATAGGTCGCCATGTATGATGCTCTGCGGGAGTTGTGCGGGCTGAAAGTGCTTCAGAGATTCAAAGATATGTAACGTCTCATGTAATGGCTCAGGGCCGTACATCTCAACTGCTTTTTGTACAGCTTCTGGCAGATACCAGGCATCGAGCCAATGGCGCTTCTCAGGCAGACCGTCGCAGGTGACAAGATGCAGCTTTGCCAGGTGGATTCCGACCTCCTGACAGACTGCCTGAGAGAGTTCAGGCTCCCCTCCCGGCAGTTTAGGCAATACCAGGGCATTACAATCGGAACTGCGATAAGCTACGTCTCCGGTGGGCGATTGGAGATAGTAGGCAGTTGCACGAAACTGTTGTTCTTTCAGCCGCTGGAGGAAAGGAAGGCCGTTGAGTACATCTTCAATAGTTGTGTTGACGATGATCTTGAAGAGATACTCACCTCTGGTCGTAGTCACCAGGTAGTTCTGGTTGGTGCTGTGAGGAACACGTTGATGCTTGCGTACCTCGCCCAGATCGAAGTAGTGCGCGATAGCAGCCAGTTTTTCTTCCTGGGTGTGTTCAGGTGTGTTGGTCATAGAAAACTTCCTATCAGCTATCTTGGTATGCATTCCTGCGCGAAGATCTGCACCGGTGTTAGTTGCGCGGCATCTGGCATATATAAGATGATCTCCTGCGCCCCGGCCTGTTCGTACTCTGTCAGGCGTGTACGGATCGTGTCGGGGGTGCCAATCAGCGCCTGTTCGCGCAAGCGTCCTGGTTTCACGTTGCGTTCCAGGGGTTTGCTTTTGGCCAGGGCCTCCGCGTCTGTCTCGGCGATGGCGCAGTTGAACATGACCGTGCGGCGGATACTGTTGTAGTCTCGCCCGACATCCTCGCAGTGCTGCTTGAGGATGGCGAATTTGCGCGCAATCTCCTCCGGATCAAGGTTTCCGACATTGCAGGCATCGCCGAATTGCGCGACGAGTTTGAGCGTGACTTTCTCGCCCCCACCGCCGATGAGCAATGGGATATGGGGCTTCTGCACGCCTTTGGGCTGGTTGATGGCGCCGCGTACCTGGTAGTAGCGTCCCTCGAAGGTGGCCTCTTCGTCGCTCCACATCTTCAGGATGATCTGCACCCCCTCGCGCAGCATACGCAGGCGTGTAGGGGCGTCCGGGAAGTCGTAGCCATAGGCGCGGTACTCGTGCTCGTGCCAGCCCGCGCCGATGCCGAAGTCTAAACGGCCATGACTGAGCACATCAACCGTGCTCGCCATCTTCGCGAGCAGGGCGGGATTGCGATAGGCGTTGCAGGTCACCATCTGCCCGATGCGCACGCGTTTGGTATCGCGGGCCAGCGCGGCGGTGCTTGCCCAGCATTCAAAGGTGACCTCCTGGGTTGGCGTGGGGACCGTGTGAAAATGATCAAAGAGCCAGACCGAGTCATAACCCTGTGCCTCGGCCTCCCGGGCCACGCGCGTCATCGTCTCATAAGCCTCGATGGGGTCAGTGATCCCTACCAGGTCCATGCGCCAACCCTGGGGGACAAGCAAGCCAAATTTTAGTGCCATATGCGCACCCTTTCTGTATGGTGTATAGTTGGAGGAACGAATATGCTTTCTCTACACATTAGATGGTATGATCAAAGTTACGTCAAGTCACCCCTACGCGGATCGGGTCTAAATAAATAGGAATGAAGAAAGTTGCTGATGTCTGAAAAAATCTTATCCATGCTCTATGAACTGCTCAAAACGCTGGTCTGTATTTTTTTTAATACGCTCAATATCCTGCTCGCGGGAAATATGCCGCCGTTGGGTACCGCCTGTGTCATTGTTGAGGATGAGGGTCGCTTCCTCATTGTGGAGAAGAGGCGGGGTACGTGGAGCTTCCCCGGTGGTTTCATGCGCTGGCGTGAGACGCCGGATGCAACTGCGGTGCGCGAATGCCAGGAAGAGACCGGCTTGCACCTGCATGTCAGTGGCATGGTTGGCTTCCACGCAGAATCCAGCACCGGCTTTACCAGTGTGAGTACCCTGACCCATGTCTATTACGGCGAGGTCGTGGGAGGCAAGCTGCGCGGTAGTATTGAGGGGCGACCGCGCTGGCTGGATGAGACAGAATTGCGCGCGCGGCTCGTCGGACAAAGCGCGGCTATGTTCGCGGAGTATGAACGCTGCCGGACCCGGCCAGGGAAGGTGAATGCGCGACATGTCTAGGGCGCCGCTGGCCTGCGCCCCGTCCCTACTCACGTCGAGTAGTGACTGAAGAAGTTCCAGATGACCACATTGGCGTCGATCACATGGGTTGTAAAGCCCAGGCCCCGATCAAACGCGGCTCCAGGCCATGTATGATCGCCGTCGCTCACGCGATAATGCACGACGCTGGTGCCGTTCGCGCAGTGAGTCCATTCGATCCCTGTCACATCCCCTTGCTGGAAGAAGACCTGGCCTGCACCGCTGCACCTGTCATGATCGAGCCACACGTTCAGGTAGACCTGTACCGCGGCCATACCGGCGGCCGGGTTGCCTGTATAGGGCGCGAAGCGGTCGGCCTGCCCGTGGATCTCCAGGATGGGGATGGGGCGCGCTGGCTGGCAGCCACCGGGGGCATGATAGTAGGCGCCAGCGACCGTCGCGATAGCGGCAAACTGATCGGTCAGGGTGCAGGCAATGCGATAGGCCATGCCGCCGCCAAGCGAGAAGCCCGTCGCGTAGATACGATGGGTGTCGACGCAGTAGTTGCTCTCCAGGTAATGGAGCAGGTCGCGCGTAAACTGTATGTCGTCAGTCGAACCCGTTGGTCCCTGCGCTCCCAGGCCAGCATTCCACGAGGGGGGCGTATCCACGCCTTGCGGAAAGACCACGATGAAGCCTGCGTTATCCGCTTCCGTGCCCATGTTCGTATAGCCAGCCATATGCTGCGCCGTGAAACTGAAGGCATGATAGTTGATGACTAATGGCTGTGGTCGATTGCCATAGGACGGCGGGAGATGCACAATGAAGCTGCGCCTCAGTCCACTGGAGGTAATCGTTTCGTTGCTGCTCCCTATAGCATGCGCGGGTGTTTTACAGGTGCTTGCCGCGTGGATGGTGCCCACTCCTGAAGGTGACGTGGAGTGTCTACCGAATGTCGCAACCAGACTTGAGCGCATGTCATAGGTATAGACCGCGAGGCTTATAATGATAATCGCTGAAAGGAGCATGCCACTTGCCCCAATAGAGCGGCGAATGCGTTGTGCTCTGCTATGGTGAATGTCAGATCGATGCATCTTTCTGCTCTTTTGTTGCTTATTTTGTACAAAGCTGAGTATAGCACGGGGGAGGATGTCCTCGCAAGATTGAGATGCATGCTATAATTTCAGACAATGCCTATAGAGCGTTGCCAGTGTGAGAAAGTGGTAGTTCAGAATGCAGTATAAGCACACCGAAGTTGTCAAGGTTGATGCCGTCCATCCCGAAGAGGTCGTGATCGAGCGTGCGGCGGCGTTGTTGCGTGCGGGGGAGACGGTGGTTTTCCCGACTGAGACGGTCTATGGCCTGGGGGCCGATGCGTTTCAAGTAGCCGCCGTGGAGCGGATATTTGCGGCCAAGGGGCGCCCGTTCAATGATCCACTGATTGTGCATATAGCCGAGGAGCGTGCGCTGGAACTGCTCACTCCTGCCCTTTCCGAGAGAGCCAGGCAGTTGACCAGGGCATTCTGGCCCGGCCCACTGACTCTGATTCTACCGCGCAGTGCGAATGTATCCACGCGAGTGACGGCTGACTTGTCGACGGTCGCTGTGCGCATGCCGCGCCATCCCGTTGCTCTGGCGCTCATTCGTGCCGTTGGTGCGCCGCTTGCCGCGCCGAGTGCCAACCGCTTCATGCATGTCAGCCCCACAACCGCGCAGCATGCCCTGGCCGATCTCCATGGCCGTGTTCCGCTGATCCTCGATGGAGGTCCGTGTGAGGTGGGAGTGGAGTCCACAGTGCTTGATCTCTGTTCTGCCGTGCCCACGATCCTGCGTCCGGGCGGGGTCAGCCTGGAAGCTCTGCGGGCGGTGCTGCCGGATGTCCAGCCTCCTCGCGCTCGTCAGGCCATGCCCGCCACTGACTATGGAGAGGATGTAGCCTCCCAGAAGTCACCTGGCCAACTGCTGATCCATTACGCGCCCACGGTGCCGCTGTTGCTCTTCGAGGAGAGCGGCGAGACGATGCGCGCTGCCATGTTAGAGGAGGCGCGTAGGCGACATGAGCAGGGCCAGCGTGTGGGCATACTGGTCGCCGATGAAGATAGCGCCGCATTTCGCGACTGTGGCGCGTTCGTCCGCTCGCTCGGAAGCGTAGCCGCCCCCGATCAGGTCGCCGCCGCGCTGTTCGCCAGTTTGCGCGAGATGGAGACGGCAGAGGTTCAGGTGATCCTGTGTCGTAACTTCGATGAGCATGGCCTGGGCCTCGCCATCCGCGATCGCCTGCTGCGCGCCGCCGGCGGCAAGGTGTTCACCGGCGAACCGCCTTGGATCGCGTAGGGGCGATGGCTTGCCTCGCCCGCGCACTGGTCACGCGGGCGAG
>JBDTHH010000616.1:0-5579 GCA_039937055.1 Ktedonobacteraceae bacterium
GTAGGGGCGCCGTTTACAAGCCCGCCTGTTCTTCGGCGAATGGTCTTCGGTGGACAGGCGGGCTTGTCAACGGCGCCCCTACCTTTTACAGGTTATACGAACTGTGAAAAGCGTTACTGGTACTGTGACAGGCGGGAGCGCGTCTCTTCGAGTTCCGCCAAGGTGGCTTGCAGTTCGGCCTGCATCTCTTGCATTTGCTGCCTGGCAGTCTCAAGTTCTTTGCTGGCCTGCAAGTGTGACTCGCGCTCTTTCTCAGCTTGAAGCTGCACCTTGGCGTCCTGGAGCTGCTGTTGGATCGCCTGGAGTTGCTCCCGGAGCTGCGCCAGTTCCTCTACAGGCGTGGTAGAGACCGCGCCAGATTGAGAGACCGGCATTTCAGCTTCTGGCTGAGGAGCATCCACATTTGTCGAGGAGTCCACCTCTTGTTCAGAAGCAGTCACATCTGCCTGGCTTGCCTGATCGGCTGTAGCATTATCAGGTGCGGTGACATCTGCCTGGGTCGCCTGATCCTCTGCAACATAATCAGGAGTAACCACGCTCGCTTGCGATGGCTGATCGGCTGTATCGGCTTCGGAGGCACTCACATTCGATTGAGCAGACCAGTAGTCGTCCTTGGCCTCAGGAGCACCTGCATCCGCTGACGCTGCTGGCGATTCGCTATCATTGCCAGTTCCAAATGACGGCGCACTCTGAGATTCGGTTTCTTGTTCAACGATAACTGCATCCACTTGAGGCGCCTGGTAATCGGCCTCCTGCTCAGGAGCAACTGTATCCGTTGGAGACGCCTGATCCCCGGTAGTGCCATCAACAATAACCGCATCCACTGGAGCCACCTGGTAGTCGGCATCCTGTTCGGAAGCAAGCGCGTCTGCTTGAGCCGTCTGATCCTCTTCAACAATAACCGCATCCACTGGAGCCACCTGGTAGTCGGCATCCTGCTCAGGAGCGAGAGCATCGGGTTGAGCCGTCTGATCCTCTTCAACAATAACCGCATCTGCTTGAGGCGCCTGGTAGTCGGCATCCTGTTGGGGAGCAAGCGCGTTCACTTGAGCCGTCTGCTCTTCTGTAACGTCAGCAGCAGCCGTGTCCACTTGAGAGGCATGGTAATCTGTCTCGTGTTCAGGATCCGTGACATCCGCCTGGGCCGCCTGATCCTCTGTAGCGTACTCAGGAGTACTTGTGTTCGCTTGCGAGGCCTGGTAGTCGGCCTCGTGTTGAGAAACAAGCGCCTCGGATTGGGCCGTCTGATCCTCTGTAGCATACTCAGGAGTAACCACGCTTGCTAGAGGGAGGCGTTTTTCAGTTTCGTCTTCAGGACTAACCTGATCTTCCTGGGTGTAATACGTTCCTGCATCATACGCGGATGTAACGGGTTGCGCGGTTTGATCTGCTGCGTCGTGCTCAGGAGTGCCCGCATCTTGCTGGCGGTCCTCAGAAGGCTGCTCGACAGTAGTCTGATGAGGGTATGCCTGCCAATTTTGCGCGTTGTCCTGCACCTGTGGAGTCGCGTAACTCTCTGTTTGTGTAGCGCTTGAAGACTGTTGTATATCATTCGTTGCCGGGCTGATTGCCCCCTGAGAATTGTGGGCCCCATACTGTTGCAGAATGCTCGAAGCTTCCTGCTCGCGACCGGGGGCCTGCACGGCAAGGATCACATTGCCATTGCTGTAGGCGTTAGTATAGTAGCGAGCTTCTTCGTTCGCCAGGCCCATGCCGGTAAGATCGTTGGCAAGGTTGTTTCCTTCGGAGGTCGTGCCTGTGAAGAGGCTCTTGAGTTCATCAAAAAACCCTCCAGAGGTACCGGGGACCGAATAGCGGATCTGCTCATGGGCAAATCCAGCGTTGTACAGCGCTCCTACAGCCTGTTCAGCCATTGCCTGGTCTGTGAAAATGCCTACGACGGGGGAAGAGGGTGTCACTGACATGCGCGTGCTCCTTTCTAGTGAAAATACGTATGCTATCAAGTGGCTTGAATTTATAGGTATCTATATTTTTCACGTGATTGGCAGCTAGAAAGAGTACAAAGGCTCATCCCTGTTTGTATGATTGGCAGCTAGAAAGAGTACAAAGGCTCACAATTGCTCGCTATCGAGCCAGATAGTGACAGGGCCATCGTTCAGCAACTCGACGGCCATATGCGCGCCGAAGATGCCGCCCGCCACGCTCAGACCGTAGTCCGCAATGGCCTCCTGGAAGCGCTTGACCAGCGGCTCGGCCAGCGCGGGTGGCGCGGCCTCGATGAAGCTCGGTCGCCGGCCCCGACGCATGTTGGCATACAGCGTGAATTGCGAGACGACCAGCGCCTGCCCACCGATATCCAGCAGCGAGCGATTCATCTTGCCCTCGTCGTCACCAAAGATACGCAGGTTGACGATCTTATCAACCAGCATCTTCACCTGGCCCTCGCCGTCGCCCTGCCCCACGCCAAGAAGGATCAGCAGCCCCAGCCCGATCTCGCCGGTGATCTCTTCATCGACGGTGACGCTGGCCCGGCTGACCCGCTGTAGCAATGCTCTCATGTTGTCGTCCCAGAACTTTGTGTTTCTTCTATTTTAGTACCGGCATCAGAAGGTGGCCTTTCCCGCTCGCAGGGCATTGAGGATCACGATCACGTCAAAGGCTTCCTGGATGAGGGCACCCGCCGCCGGGCTAATGAAGCCGAAGGCGGCAAAGACCATGGCGAGAGCGGAGAGGCCCATGCCCACCCAGATACCCTGGGCGGCCACGCGCATGACCCGGCGACCCAGGCGCACGGCGCGCACCACACGCAGGATATCGGTTGAGAGCAGCACAGTATCGGCGGCAGAGGCGGCGGCGGTTAAGCCCTGTGTACCAAGTGCCATGCCAACCGTGGCGCTTGCCAGCGCGGGGGCATCGTTGATGCCATCGCCAACCATCAGCACACGATGCCCCTGCTGCTCCAGTTCCTTGACGATCCGCACCTTGTCCTCCGGCAGGCACCGCGAGATCACACGGTCCACCTGGGCAATCGTGCCGATCTGTTGCGCCACGACTTCGCTATCGCCGGTCAGCAGGATGATTTCTTTGATACCCGCCGCGCGTAGGTCCGCCGAGAGGCGTGAGAGTTCTGGACGCGGAACATCTTCAAGGACCAGCAGGCCCTCGACGTGTTTCTCCACCGCCAGGAAGCTACAGATCTGCCCGCTCTCGACACGCCGCTCTCGTTCGGCGAGCAACCCGGCTGGAACCATGATGCCGAGGTGCTGCATGAACGTGCGGTTGCCCACGGCTACCTCTACGTCATTACCCGCACCTTGCCAGGCCTCCCGCTGATCTTGAGCGATCGGCGGCACACGTCCATGCACGCCCTTGCCAAAGATCTCCTCGAACTCGTTCGCTGAACTGAGAGGGAGGGCACGTTCCTGCGCCGCCTCCACCACGGCGCGCGCGAGGATGTGCGTGGACAACTGCTCGACCGAGGCCGCCAGGCGCAGCAGCGTCCCCTCGTCGCCAGCGGAGTGGAGGGAAGTTGCTGCGCCTGGGTCTGGGTCCTGCTCTCCTGCACCTGGCATCTCCTGTTCTCCACGGACAATGGCGGTTACCCTGGGCATGCCAAGCGTCAGCGTGCCGGTCTTGTCGAAGACGGCGACATCAACCTCTCCTAGCTGCTCGATGGCCCCACCGCTCTTGGCGATGATGCCGTTGCGCGCCGCCAGGTCGATGCCCGACATAATGGCAATCGGGGTGGCCAGGATCAGCGGGCAGGGCGAGGCGCAGACCATCACCGCCAGCGCGTAGACGCTATCGCCAGAGATGGCCCAGGCGAGGCCAGCCAGGATGACGGCCGCGAGGGTGAACCAGACGCTGTAGCGGTCGGCCAGGCGGTGAATGGGGGCTTTCTGTGTCTGGGCCTCTTCGACCAGGCGCACGATCTGTGCATATTTGCTCTCGGCGCTGCGCTTGCTCGCACGTACCTCCAACACGCCGTCCAGGTTTACACTGCCAGAGAGGACGAGCATGCCGGGGGCTTTGCGCACCGGCACAGGCTCGCCCGTCAGGTCCGCCTCACTCACGCTGGAGGAGCCTGCTGTCACGACGCCATCAACAGGGAGCAACTCTCCGGGCTTGACGATAATCAGCATGCCAACATCGACCTGCTCCGCCGCAATATCGATCAGTTCCTCGCCTCGCCAGATATGTGCGCTGCGCGGGGCACGCTCGGCCAGCGCCGAGAGGGAGGAGCGCGCGCGCCGTAGAGCGTAGGCCTCCAGGGCCGCGCCGCCCGACATCATCAGCACGACAAGCGCCCCGGCCAGGTATTGCTGCAGGAAGATCGACCCACCTATTGCCAGGATGGCGATCAGATCGACCCCAAATTCCCTATGGAACAGTTGCTTCAGGGTTTCCCAGAGTAGCGGGATCCCTCCCAGCAGCGCCACCGCCAGCAGCGTCCAGTTGGCAAGATCCCCGCGCCTGGCTAGCCATAACACGAGACTCGCCAGCATCAACGTCACTGCTATAAATGGAACGGGATAGCATTTCACGATACCCAACAAGCGCTCCAACCTGCGCTGGCCAGGTGCAGCCGGGGACGTGCTTGTGGGTGCCTCCTCCAGCTCTTCTTTCTGAAGAGCGGAAGCGGAGGCCCTTGTTTGCTGTTCGTCGTGTATGTTGAGCATCGTGTCTCTCCCTTTTTCTCCGTGACACTGCGCCTTATGTCCAAGCTTTAAGCATATCTGCTACGCTTCACAAACCCCTCACAATCTTACGTCATCCACGTCACAAACAGCACACAGAGCGTTCCGCCCTTCCAGTCTAAGGATAAAGAACGGGTAGGTACCAGCCAGCGGGAGGTGGAGGACGAGTCAATCCTCCCCCCAGGCAGTATCTATAGCGATGAGGAGAGACGCGTGCTGGTCCCCTGGCAGCGGGTGCGCCAGCGTTTGCTCGGTCCCATCGGGTTCGTGCTCGCGCGTCTTGGGTTGAGCGCCGATATGCTTTCGTATGCCTCTGTGATCTTCGGCCTGGGCTTTTGCTTGCTGGCCCCCTTTCAATTCGCGGTGGCCTTCTGGCTGCTGATCGCCTCGATCGGCTGCGATGGTCTGGACGGCGTGGAGGCGCGGTTGACGAAAACCAATACCGTGCGCGGCGCCTTTACCGATATGTTCTGCGATCAAGCCGTGGTGGCCTTCAGTGTGGCTGGATTGGCCTGGAGAGGTCTGATCCATCCCGTCCTGGCGATTCTTTTCGTCTACGTCTACACCGGCCTGGTCACCTTCCTGTTTCTGCACCAGATGCTGCACGTCTCTTCTGCGGGCCTGGTTCGCCCCAGCCGCATGCTGCTGTATGCCGCCATCGCGCTCTACTTCTTCTTCCACATCAATCTCCTCAACCCCCTGCTCCTCCTGTATATCCTGGCCCTCCCGCTCCTGTTCTTGAGTTTTTGGCGGCTGAGGAAAGCGTTGTAACTCTATGGTACCGGGCCACAAGGAGCGAAAGCTGGTATGCCACGCGGTGTTAGACCAGGGCGACCGCAAGGGATCGCCCCTACATTTCCATTCCCCTTTGTAACGAAACGATGCGTGGGATAGAACAAGATGCCCAGCACACCGGCGCTG